>JAHEGP010000147.1 GCA_024645065.1 Cellvibrionales bacterium
TCCAATCGTACCAAACGCATTGGGCTCCACATTGAAGAACCAGTTTGGCTTCATGTCGCCCAGGAATTCGGTGCCGGGAACGAACATGATACCCTTGTGCTGGAACACATACAGCAGGGTCACGGATATGCCCGCGATCATACCGGCTATGGCACCTTGCTTGTTCATGGTCTTACTGAAGATACCCATCATCAGCACCGGGAAGATCGATGATGCCGCCAGACCGAATGCGAGTGCTACCGTACCGGCCGCGAAATCCGGTGGGTTCAACCCGAGATACCCGGCCACGGCGATTGCCCCCGCCATCGATATTCGACTCCACATCAGTTCCTGGCCCTCGGTCATATTGGGCGTGAAGACCCCCTTCAGCAAGTCGTGGGACACAGCCGAGGATATCGCCAGTAACAATCCGGCGGCGGTAGACAGCGCTGCTGCCAGGCCACCCGCGGCAACCAGGGCGATAACCCAGTTGGGTAAGCCGGCGATCGAGGGGTTGGCCAGCACCATGATGTCGCGGTCGATCTTGACCATTTCATTGGTGTCTTCATTCGCGGAGTACTGAATCAGGCCATCACCGTTCTTGTCTTTGAACTCCAGCAGGCCGGTTGTTTCCCAGGCCTTGAACCATTGTGGCCGATCCTCGTAGGCCAGGTACTGGCCGGGGCTGGGCTCTATGGTGCTCGCCAGGTTCAGTCGCGCCATGGCCGCTACCGCGGGGGCAGTGGTGTAGAGAATGGCGATGAACACGAGCGCCCAACCCGCGGAGCTCCGCGCGTCAGCCACTTTGGGTACCGTGAAGAAGCGAATGATAACGTGGGGCAGGCCCGCGGTACCGATCATCAACGACATGGTGTAGACGAACATATTGAAGTAACTGATTTGCACCTGGGTGGTATATTCCGCAAACCCGAGCTCCGTAACCACCTGGTCGAGCCTGTCCAGCAGGTAAGTATCGGTGCCGGCCATGGTGCTGCCGAGCCCGAGCTGGGGGATCGGGTTGCCGGTAAGGTTGAGGGAGATAAAGATCGCCGGAATGGTGTAGGCAAATATCAACACGCAGTACTGGGCGATCTGGGTATAGGTGATCCCCTTCATCCCCCCGACCACGGCATAGATGAAGACGATAGCCATACCCACGTACAGGCCGGTGTCATAATCGACCACCAAAAAGCGCGAGAACGCCACACCGACACCTTTCATCTGACCGATTACATAAGTCACCGAGATGATGATGAGGCATAGCACGGCAACGATACGCGCGGTGCGGGAGTAGTAGCGGTCGCCGATAAACTCGGGCACCGTGAACTTGCCGTGCTTGCGCAAGTAGGGAGCCAGCAGCATCGCCAGCAATACGTAGCCGCCGGTCCATCCCATCAGGAAGACCGAGCCGCCATAGCCCATAAAGGCGATCAGGCCCGCCATGGAGATAAAGGATGCAGCTGACATCCAGTCCGCTGCGGTAGCCATGCCGTTGGCAACCGGATGAATCCCGCCGCCCGCGACATAGAATTCCTTGGTGGAGCCGGCACGCGCCCAGATGGCGATGCCGATATAGAGGGCGAAGGTCGCACCCACTATAATAAACGTCATTGTACGTAGATCCATGATTATTCTCCTTATTAGTCGTCGTGGACGCCGAATTCACGGTCGAGGGCTGCCATTCTCTTTGCGTAGATAAAGATCAGGGCAACAAACACGTAGATCGAGCCTTGCTGTGCAAACCAGAAACCCAGTTTGTATCCGCCCAGGTGAATATTATTGAGCGGTTCGAACAGGAGAATGCCAAAACCGAAACTGACGACAAACCAGATAATCATCATGATTACCATCAATCGCACGTTCCGAGCCCAGTACGCTTTCGCGTCGTCTTCACTTTTAAACGCCATGTCACACCTCCTCTGGTGCTTTTATTCTCTAAGCCGGCAAGCAAGGTAGCTTCTTGCCGGCTCGCAGACTGCTAGACATAAGTCGTAGCAAGTTGGTTAGAAGCCGTACTTCACCGAAAACTGGAAGCGACTGAGAGCTCCGTCGCGTTTATCCTCGAGCTTCTTGGTTGCGTAGATAAACTCACCGCCGAGCATAAGTGCGGGAGTGGGCACGTACTGCAGATTGACGTGGGCTGACTGGTAGGTTTTGGCCCAGCCACCGACCAGTGGTGCGTCGCTGGAATCGGGGTTGTCGGCCTCAGCCATCGAGTAGGAGAAGTTGCTGCGCCAATGGTCGCTCCACAAATGGCGGTAGGCGATAAAGCCGCCGTACTGGTCAAAAGTATCAATTTTGCGATCGGAATCTATATAGCCGTCGTTAAATGCGTTTAAGCCCATGTAGCGACCCAGCGCGTTGCCGTAGTTGAACATAAAGCGGATGTCGTCGCGGCCGATCATCCACTTACCGGCCAGGCTCAGGCCGTAGCCGAACTCGGTGTCGTCGTCCAGCTGCACGTTGCCGCCTGAACCCCGATCGTCGTAGCTCAGCTCGCGGCCAATCGCAGCAAAGGACCAGCCCAGGTCGCCCATTGCGCCGTTGTAGCGCAGCACGATATCGGGCATGACCTCGGAGTCGGACTGGACATCGACGCCGCCAACGGTTGTCAAGCGCGTATAGGGGTTTTCCAGAGCGATATCAAAGGGCCCGGTGCTCCAGCGAATCATGGGCTGGCGGTTGAAGATGGTACCCACCGGGCCAACGAAGTCCTGCAGGTCGGGCAGGGCGCCGACGTTGAAAAAAGTGCTCCAGGTTTGACCCGCCAGCAGCGAGCTTTTTTCCCCGTATTGCCACTTGACGAAGGCATGACGCAGGCGCGATGCCTCGGAGTTGGAAATACGCTCGTCACCCTGGCCGCTGAGGATAAAGTCCAGCTCGACCCGGGTTGAGATGTTGCCGACATCGGTGTCGGTGCTGGTGGTGAAGAAGAAACGCGAGGTCTTGGCATGGAAATTGGTCGACTCATAGCTGTCGCTGGAGATCTCCGGTTTGACGTTTTCAACCGGTATCTGGCTTGGCACCAGGAAATCCTCGATCAGGCTGCTGCCGGGCTTGCCTTCATCGTAGCTGCTGTAAATGGCGTCGAGTTGGATGAAACCGCCATAGGTGAACTTGGTGCCTTCCGCCTCCGGGCGCGCTTCGGCGATCTGCTGTTGATTGACCGCGACGGTCTCGCTGGTGGTTGTGACATCCCGCTTGAGCTGATTCAGCTCCGCTTCCAGCGCCTTGATGCGTTCGGCATTGATGGCAGCATCAGTTGCTGCATCGGCCATAACGTTCGAGCCAAGCAGCATCATCGGCGCGACAACGACAGCGACATAAATTGGATTTCTTTTAAGTTTCATTGCATACCCCTCCAAGGATTTTATTTTGACCATTGCATTTTTAATCTTTAAGGCATGGCAAAAACATTAGCCATTAGTCTATAGCCGCAAGTTTTCGACCAAGGTCTAATGGGAACCCACGGCGGCAAAACTAAGATGGAGAGCCAATAAGATCGATCCGGAATGCCAGGGAATGCAAGAGCAGCAGCTGTACCCGGTGAGTGCCTCGTCAGGGCAGGAAGCCCTGATTGACCAGCGGCAGTACCGGGCCATGTACCAGCTTTCAATTGAACAACCTGTTCGCTTCTGGGCCGAGCAGGCCAACTGTATTGACTGGATCAAACCATTCTCCGAGGTGCGGGATTGCAGCTTTGACCGGCAGGACCTGCACATCGACTGGTTTCGCGATGGCTATTTGAACGTAACCGCCAACTGCCTCGACCGTCACCTGGTGGCCATGGGTGATAAGACCGCGCTTATCTGGGAAGCCGACGATCCGGACGAGAGCCACAGGCAGATCAGTTATCGTGAGTTATACAACGACGTCTGTCGCTGCGCTAATGGCTTGCTGGAGTTAGGGGTTTCGAAAGGGGATATCGTTACTATCTACCTGCCGCTACTACCGGAAACGGTCGTCTCGATGTTGGCCTGTGCCCGCATAGGCGCCGTGCACTGCGTTGTCTTTGGCGGCTTCTCGGCCGAGGCGCTGGCTGACCGCATTGAAGATAGCCAGTCGCGCTGGGTAATTACCGCAGATCATAGTTTGCGTGCCGGCCAGCAAATAGGTCTGAAAGGCAATGTCGATGCCGCGCTCGGCCGTTGTGCCGGTAACTGTGTCGAAAAGGTGGTTGTCGTCCGTCGCAGTGGCGCGGCTGTAGCCTGGCACCCGCAGCGTGATATCTGGTTCAGTGACCTGCTGGCTGGCCAGGCAGAGCACTGTGCGCCCGCGGTGATGGCGGCAGAGGACCCGCTGTTTGTTCTCTATACCGCCGGTTCAGCGAACAGGCCGCGTGGTCTGGTTCACAGCTGTGGCGGCTATCTGGTGTATGCGGCGATAACCCATCGCTATGTATTTGATTGCCAGCCCGATGATATCTACTGGTGCACCGCCGATATTGGCTGGATTACCGGCCACAGCTACGTGGTGTATGGGCCATTGGCTAACGGGGCTTCAACGCTGCTCCACGAAGGTGTGCCCGGCTATCCGGATATTAGTCGCTGGTCGCAGTTGATCGACAAGTATAAAGTCAGCATTTTCTATACGGTCCCCACCGTGATTCGCAGTTTAATGGTGCATGGTAATGCAGCCATCAGGGGGACCGATCGCAGCAGTTTGCGGTTGCTCGGTTCGGTGGGTGAGCCGATCAATCCTGAAGCATGGCAATGGTTCTACCGCGTGTTCGGCCGGGGCCGGTGCCCGGTTATCGATACCTGGTGGCAAGCAGAGACCGGCGGCATCATGATCGCCCCGCTGCCGGGTGCCACGGCGCTCAAGCCGGGTTCTGCCACGCTGCCCTTTTTTGGGGTTGAGCCGGCGCTTTTCGATGGCGCCGGGAACCGGGTAGAGGGGGAAGGCGAGGGCTATCTGGTGATTCGCGGCAGCTGGCCTGGCCAGGCCCGCAGTATTCTGGGGGATCCCGGCGGCTTTTACGAGGCCTATTTCAGCCAGTGTCCGGGCTACTACTTTACCGGCGACGGGGCGCGTCGTGATGCGGACGGTTATTATTGGTTATCGGGTCGGGTCGATGAGGTGATCAATGTCGCCGGCCATCGATTGAGTAGCTCTGAAATCGAGAAAGCACTGGTAACACATCGCAGCGTATTGGAGGCCGCTGTGGTTGCCTATCCCCATGCCATCAAGGGGCAAGGGCTCTATGTGTTCGTAACCCTTTGTGCTGATCAGGCCGCGGATGAACACTGCAGGCAGGACCTGGTTGAATGGCTGCGGCTGCAGATAGGCGGCATCGCCACGCCTGACGTGATCCAGTGGGCACCCTCTTTGCCAAAGACGCTCTCGGGCGAGCTTGTGCGAAGGGTGTTGCGCAAGATCGCCTATGATGACTGCGACCACCTCGGTGATATATCCAATCTGGCCGACCCCGATGTCCTGCAGCACCTCATTGCCAATCGGGTTCGACCCTCGCCCGGCGTTTGATCGCCGGCTCCTTCCCGCTCACGACGTGGTGCAGAACACGCCTGCAGTGCAAAAAATGACCGCATTCAGGGCCGCCACGGCATCGCGGATACGCTTGCACCGATGAGTTGCGGTGGTCATAATACCAGCGTCGGTGCTTCCGAGCTGCGGTGCCAGATAATAAGATCAGGAGTCTGAGAGATTAGGAGTCGTTGCATGTCGGGGCCCCCGAAGACTATCTTGATAGCCGATGACCACCCGCTGTTTCGCTCTGCATTGAAGCAAACCATTGGTGCCGTTTACCCGGAAGCGAAACTGTTTGAAGCGGCCGACATTCCTGCGGTTCAGCACTGCCTGGCTGAATCCGGGCAAATCGATCTGGTTTTACTGGATCTGCATATGCCGGGCGCCCACGGTTTTAGCGCGCTGGCATTTGTAACCGGCAATCACAGCGCCTGCCCCGTGATTATGGTGTCAGCCAATTGCCACCCTGAAACCATACGCCGCGCTTTGGACTATGGCGCAGCGGGGTTCCTGTCAAAGTCCGCGCCGGTAGAATTGATGCAAAGCACCATCGCCAGGGTTTTGTCCGGGGAGATCGTGGCTCCGGATGCTGTTAATGAGGCAAGGCGCGGTGCCGATATCAACTCGCTGGACGTATCCGACGCCGTGGCAAGCCTGACGCCCCAGCAATTCAGGGTGGCTTCCATGCTGGTAGAGGGCCTGTTGAACAAGCAGATTGCCTACGAACTCGATGTCACTGAGGCAACTATCAAGGCTCATATGACCGAAATTTTCAAGAAACTCGGGGTGCATTCGCGCACCCAGGCCGTGTTGGCACTGAATGCCCTGGCACTCGAGCCGCCGATGGAGCTGGTGGCGCCGCCACCCCTCTAGCCCGTCTTCAGCGCGCTACTGTCTCCGCCAGGGAATCTCTGGACGGTGACTGGTGGCCTTCCCGGCTAGGCATGGGCGCTATCCGCCAGTGCCAGGATCATGGCGCGCAGTCGGCCAGGATTGATGGGTTTGGCCATAAATTTGTAGCCGGCAGTTCTGACCTTTGCCCTGATCTGGGCACTGTCATCGGCGCTGATAATAATGGCGGGTACTGGCTTGTCGCGCCCCTGGTTGAGGCTCGCCATCACATCCAGACCATTTTCCGATGGGCTCAGGTGATAGTCCGCAAGGACAATGGATGGCGTCCTGGCCGTCCACTGAGCAAACGCCCCGTTACCGTCGGTTGCGACCCGGGTTTCACAACCCCAGGCCCCCAGTAACTGCTCCATTCCCTCGAGTATTTCAAGCTCGTTGTCGATACACAGTGCCTGCAGGCCCTCCAGCTTGGTTGAACTTGCCTTTTCCCGGCCCTCGTCATCTTGTAATTCCGCTCGACCCAGGGGAACGGTGATGCTGAACATGGTGCCGTGGCCGGGTTTCGAGCGAAGGTCGACAGGATGACCCAGCATTTCGGCACAGCGCTTGACTATCGCAAGGCCAAGCCCGAGCCCCTGATCGCCGCTGCTGCCTTTTCGATGGAGGCGCTCAAACTCGGTGAAAATGCGAGCGTGCTCGCTGTCGGGGATGCCCGGGCCTGTATCCCAAACCTCGATGCGCAGGCCGTCGGTCAGGCGTCGGCAACCAAGTAATACTTTGCCGCTATTGGTGTAGCGAATTGCGTTGGAGAGGAAATTTTGCAGAATTCGCCGCAACAAGTGCGGGTCAGAGTAGAGCCACACACTGCTGGGACGACTGATAAGCGGAAGTTGTTTTATCGAAGCCATCATCTCGAATTCACGGCTCAGGTTGTCGATAAATTCGGCCGCGCTGAAATTGATGCGCTGGGGATGTTGCTTGCCGGAGTCGAGCCTGGCAATTTCTCGAAGCGCGGTAATCAACTCTTCGGCGCTGGACAATGAACTGTCTATGCTGTCGACGATGCGATTGAGTGCCGGATCAGGTATCTCCAGGTGGCGGGCTTTCAGGGCTTCGGTAAACAGACGCGCTGCATTGATGGGCTGCAGCAGGTCGTGACTCGTGGCAGACATGAAGCGCGATTTACTGGCGTGGGTTTCTCTCAGCTTGGCCTCAGCCTGGGCCCGCAAGCGGTTTTCTGTCCGCAGGCGGGTGTTGGTTTCCGATAGCACCCGGCTGCCTTTCTCCAGGCGCTGCTCGAGTGCAACCCTGGCTTCCTCGATCTGGCCGAGCATATCCTTGTACTCGGATATATCGGTATACGTCGTGACGAAGCCACCGTGGGGCATGGGGTTGCCGCGGATATCGATCACACTGCCATTGGGTAACACCCGTTCAAGTCGGTAGGGGCTGCCCGCGCGAAGCAGTAGCAGCCGCTTTGCGATTTCGTCAGGATGATTGTTGTGGTCGCCGAGCAATCCCCGCTCGGCATTGAACTGATAGACGCGTTCTACGGGGCAGCCAATATAGAGAAAGCGTTCCGGGAAATCAAAAATCTCCTCGTAGCTTTTGTTCCAGGCAACCAG
>JAHEGP010000148.1 GCA_024645065.1 Cellvibrionales bacterium
GTTGCCCGTGGTCTTCTCCGGGTAGAGATGCGGGCACAACAAAAGCGCCGATGTGGAGCGCAAGGCGTGGCCGGGCGTTGCTGCCTTATTGACCGGCTGCCCTAACGACCAGGGATAGCTTGCTGAGACAGACGGCTGGTCACTGCCGGGCGCAGGTCCATTGGCTAGTCGTTGGTCGCTGCTTCCTTTTCCTTGGCTGCGGTTTTCCTGGCTGAGCTTATGACGATGTGCTTGCTCTGCTGATAGCCCGAGACGCCATTTTTAATCTTTTCTATTTTGCCGCCACGCTTGAGGAATGATTCGACATCATTGTCGATTTGTTCACTGGTGCGATTGCTTGATGCTGCTGGTTTCTTCATAGGCCAATGTTTCCGTTGCTGCAGGATGGCTGACTGAGTCGGGCTGGTAAAGAGGGCGTCTCGGATGGCGCTCTGGCCACGCGGCGTCAGTCGTGGGGTGTAATGGTAGCAAGGGGCGGGTTCGAACCGCCGACCCCAGCATTATGAGTGCTGTGCTCTAACCAACTGAGCTACCTTGCCATGGAAGGCGCGCATTCTGGCGATTTGGGTCAGTTTTGTCAAGCTGCAACGGCATCGCCTTTGGCACTCAAATTAGACATTGAACTTGAAATGAATCACATCACCATCGGCGATAATGTAGTCCTTGCCCTCAAGACGCCATTTGCCGGCTTCCCTTGCACCCTGCTCGCCGTTGAACTGGATAAAATCCCGGTAGGCGATAACCTCGGCCTTAATGAAGCCGCGTTCAAAGTCGGTATGTATTTTACCTGCGCCCTGGGGAGCGGTTGCGCCAATTGGAACGGTCCATGCGCGAACCTCCTTTTCCCCGGCGGTAAAGTAGGTCTGCAGGCCAAGCAGTTGGTAACCGGCGCGGATAACCCGATTGAGACCCGGTTCACTCATGCCCATCTCAGCGAGAAATTCCTGCCGCTCCCCGGCATCGAGTTCGGCGATTTCTGCCTCCAGCTTGTTGCAGATAGGCACCACGATAGCGCCCTCCCGGTCAGCCAACTCGCGTACCGCGTCCAGCAGGGGGTTGTCGTCAAAGCCTTCTTCGTCGACATTGGCAATGTACATGGTTGGCTGGCTGGTCAGCAGGTGCAGTGTCTCGAGCACTGCTTGCTCCTCTTCGTTGAATTGCAGCGCCCTCGCCGGCAAGCCCTGATCGAGGTGCGGTTGTATTTTTTCCAGTACCTTGAGCTGTGCCTGGGCCGGCTTGTCGCCGCTGCGTGCTACCCGGCCAACCCGCTGTAATTGCTTTTCAATGCTTTCCATGTCAGCCAATGCCAGCTCTGTGTTGATAATCTCGATGTCTGAGCAGGGATCGATGGTATTGGCTACGTGGACAACATTCGGATCGGTAAAGCAACGCACGACATGGGCTATCGCGTCAGTCTCACGAATATTGGCCAGGAATTGATTGCCGAGCCCCTCACCTTTGGATGCACCCTTGACAAGGCCGGCAATATCGACGAATTCCATGGTTGTGGGAACAACGCGCTGGGGTTTGACGATGGCCGCTATGGCGTCCTGGCGCGGATCCGGCACCGGCACCACCCCGGTGTTGGGCTCAATGGTGCAAAATGGAAAATTCTGCGCCTCGATCCCCGCCTTGGTGAGGGCATTGAACAGGGTTGATTTGCCCACATTGGGAAGACCTACGATACCGCATTTGAATCCCATTGTGGGCTCCATTAGTTAAAGGTTAGAGAATCCCGGTGCCGCCGAGCGATGGTCATCTGGCCCGGGGAGATCCGGGCGCGGGCGCTCTACACTGTGTTGGCCCTGAAGCGGTGCAGTTGGTTCATTGCCCCCGGCACATCGCCGCCAATGACTTTGGGTAATACGTCGAGGGAGGCATCGATAGCATCGATCAGTGCTTGCTGTTCAGCCTGGGGCGCCCGGGACAGAACATAGGCGGTCACCAGCGCACTGTTTCCCGGGTGACCGATACCCAGTCGCAGGCGCAGGAAGCCCGGCTGGTTGCCCAGTGCGGCGATGGTGTCGCGCAGGCCGTTGTGCCCGCCATGGCCACCGCCCTGTTTGAGACGTGCGACACCGGCGGGGAGATCCAGCTCGTCATGTGCGACAAGGATCTCTTGCGCAGCGATCTTGAAGAAATTCGCCATGGCGGCGACGGCCTGGCCGGATCGATTCATAAAGGTGGTCGGCACGAGGAGGCGTAAATCCTGACCGTCGATATGGATTCGGGCACAGGCACCGAAAAAGCGCGTTTCGCCGACCAGTTGGCTGCCATGGCGAGCCGCCAGGGCAGCAACCAGCCACTGGCCCGCGTTGTGCCGGGTCTGTTGGTATTCGGGTCCGGGATTACCCAGCCCCACCAGTAACCGGATGGCCATTGTGCAGCGAAGCGGCTTTGCCGGGCAGAAGGGCCTAGTCTTCGCCGTCCTCGGATTCGGGCTCGTCAGTCTCGCCTGTCTCGCCCGTATCTTCCTCCTCAACTTCCTCAATCGATTTTTGTGCCGCCACGGAAGCCACGGGTAGATCGTGGTCCTCGCCGTAGCTCAGCGCAACGCTTTCAACGTTTTCTGGAATTACCAGATCGGACAGGTGGATGATGTCGCCCAGCTTCATGTCCAGCATATCGACTTCGATGTACTCGGGCAGGTCGTCAGGAAGACAGCTGACTTCGACTTCCACTATGTTGTGCTGGATTCGGCCGCCCTCGATTTTGACCCCGTGACACTGTTCTTCATTGATGAAGTGCAGTGGCACATGCACCTGCAGCTTCTTGCTTCGGTCGACGCGCATAAAGTCGGCATGGATCAGGCTTGGGCGTGCCGGATGGCGCTGCAGGTCCTTGAGGATTGCCAGCACGACATTGCCCTCGATATTGATATCCAGTACCGAGGAAAACACGGCTTCATTCTCGACAGCCTTGGCCATTTCCCGATGTAATACCATAATCGACTGGGGCTCGTCCTTACCGCCGTAGATAACGGCAGGCATCATTTCTTCGTTGCGACGCAGGCGGCGGCTCGCACCTTTCCCCGTGTCGTTTCGGACCTTCGCGTTGATAACGATATTGTCTGACATCGTCATTTCTCCTGTAAAAAACAGTGCCGGCCCTGCGACCGGGCCGGCACTGCGGGTTGGTTTAAGGGTTAATCAAATGAGTCGAACATGGCGCTGATCGACTCCTCATTGCATACTCGCCGGATAGCCTCGGCCAGTAAGGGCGCCATGGTGAGTTGCCGAATCCGCGTACAGCTGCGGGCTTCATCACGCAGGGGAATCGTGTCGGTGACAACCAGCTCGTCCAGCTCGGACTTATCGATGTTGTCAATTGCCTTGCCGGATAGCACCGGGTGGGTACAGTAGGCGACGACCTTGATCGCGCCCCGCGCCTTGAGTGCGGTAGCGGCCTGGCACAGTGTGCCGGCAGTGTCGACCATGTCGTCCATCAGCAGGCAGGTGCGCCCTTCGACCTTGCCGATGATATTCATAACCTGGGCCTCATTGGCCTTGGGGCGGCGTTTGTCGATGATCGCGAGGTCTGCATCGTTGAGTTGCTTGGCCAGGGCTCGGGCACGCACCACGCCGCCGATATCCGGCGATACCACCATCATGTTGTCGTACTGCTGCTTCTCGATGTCTTCTATCAACACCGGCGAGCCATAGGCATTGTCCACAGGAATAGCGAAAAAGCCCTGGATCTGCTCGGCGTGCAGGTCAACGGTGAGGACCCTGTCTACCCCGACCTTGGCGATCATGTCGGCAACCACCTTGGCGCTGATCGGCACCCGGGCCGAGCGCACCCTTCGGTCTTGCCGGGCATATCCGAAATAGGGCACTACGGCGGTAATCCGTCCGGCTGACGCTCGACGCAGTGCATCGGCAATCAATAACAGTTCCATGATGTTGCGATTGGGTGGTGCGCAGGTCGGCTGGATAATGAAGACATCATGGCCACGCACATTGTCGTTGAGTTCTACATTGATTTCGCCGTCGGAAAATCGGCTGACTTTGGCGGCACCCAGTGGCTCCCCCAGTCGGTCCGCAACGCGCTTGGCCAGCTCCGGGTTTGCATTCCCCGTAAATAGCTTGAGTTTTGACACGGGATGGTACCTGCTGGAGTCAGAGTAGCGAGTTCGTGGTTTGCTAAGGTTTTTGCCTATGCTAGTGATGGCTCTGCACGCCTATAGCTCAAAGTTGGCTGGGGCGGCAGGATTCGAACCTGCGCATGCCAGGATCAAAACCTGGTGCCTTACCGCTTGGCGACGCCCCAATAAACTCTATTCGCGTGGTTTGAGCGCCTTGTACAGGGGCGACTCATTGACACCCTGCGCAATAAACCAACGCCATTTGGCTGGAACTTTCTCCCCGGCCGACAGAGCGTCTGCCCGGGACGGAAAAGCTACAAAGCCGCATCCACCGGTACCCGTCATTCGCGCCGTGCCGAAAGTTTCCAGCCAGTCAAGCATAGGATTAACGGCGGGAAACAGGCGTCTGGTGACAGGCTCGCAGTCGTTTCGACCACCCGGATTTCGAAAGGCCGCTAATGTAATGGGTTGCGTGTTTCGTGTCAAATATTTGTCGGCGAAAACGGTCGCAGTGGTCACCTGAACACCCGGGTCCACCACCAGAAACCATTGCTCTGGAAGCGCCACCGGTGTCAGGGTTTCGCCAATGTCCTCGGCCCAGGCGCTCCTCCCCCCCACAAATACCGGAACATCAGCCCCCAGAGTCAGTCCCAACTGCGCTAATTCAGTCTTGCTGAGGCCACATTGCCACAGTTGATTGAGGCCAACCAGGGTTGTCGCAGCGTCCGAGCTGCCGCCCCCGAGGCCGCCCCCGGAGGGCAGTCTTTTTTCACAGTGGATATCTGCCCCCCAGGGGGAATCGCTGGCGCCCTGTAATAATCTTGCGGCGCGATAGATGAGGTTGTCTGCAGTGGCCACGCCAACGATATCACTGTGTAACAGCAGCTTGCCGTCGTCACGAAGTTGCAATTCGATGGTGTCACCGAAGTCCAACAGCTGGAACAGGGTTTGCAGGCGATGGTAACCATCGGCGCGGCGCCCGACCACATGCAAAAAGAGATTTAACTTGGCTGGCGCCGGCAGCACCAGGCGCGCTGGGGAGCGGGTCATCGCGTTCGCTTCAATTGCCAATTGTGGTAAAGCAGGGTGAGTTGGGTCTGGGGGCGGGTCATGATCATTTTTCGTGGCAGCCAAAGATCATCGACCCGGGTGAAGTCGCGGTAATCGATATGCCACCCGCCCTGTTGCAGATTCGCGAGGCGGCCGAGCTCAACCCGTTGCAGCTCTACCGGTAGATCAGGGGACGGTAAACCTCGCGCCCAGAACTGTAGTGCGCTGACGGGAATTTGCCAGCCCGTCAATTGCTCTATCAGAAGCTCCGGGTTGGCGGCCCTGTAGACACCATCCTTGGTGCGCAGCTGTACGCCATCGTCGCTACCATCTACCAGCACCGTTCCGATTCCCAGGGGACCCGAAAGCCGCAGTTTGTAGTGGTCCTGCTGCTGCTGCCAGCTGAGCAGGGCGCTGCTGCCGCGGCCGTTTGCGCGCAGGCCGATCTTACCCTCCACCTGCCAGTCATCGAGAGCCTGCAATTGCTTTTGCTGCCGGCTGAAATCCGATTCGGGCAGCTGGCGTGGAGGCGTTGCACAGGCACTGGCCAGCAGCGCAGCGAGCATGGCCAGCACCAGCCGAAGCTGTAACGACGTTGCGGGCATTAGTCCTGGGTCCGCACTTGCTCAAGGGCGCCAAAGCGTGAGAGGGTTTCGTTGAGAACTTCGTGGTCGGGGTCGCGGGAGTAGCCTTCCTGCCACACTGTGATGGCTTGTTGCTGCTGGCCCAGCTGCCAGAGAACTTCTCCCAGGTGCGCGGCGATTTCGGTATCGGGATATAGCTGATAAGCGCGCTCAAGGTATTCGAGAGCCAGGGTCAGGTCGCCCACGCGGTACTTCACCCAGCCCATCGAATCGAGGACCGTTGGGTCGTTGGGGCTCAACTCCAGCGCCTGCTCAATCAGTCGCGTCGCTTCCTCATAACGCCGGGTATGATTGGACAGGATGTATCCCAGGGCATTCAGGGCGCTGGCGTTATCCGGTTCCAGGGCGATGATTTTGCGCAGGTCCGCTTCGGCCTGCGCCAGGTTGCCCTGTTTTTCGACCACCAGGGAGCGGGTATAGAGCAGGTCGGTAGAGTCTGGATATCTTGAGAGTGCTTCCTCAAGTAGCGCCAGGGCGGCTTCAGGCTGCTGTTTTTCTGCCAGTATTTCGGTCTCCAGTATATACAGCTCGGGTGCTGCCTGGGGATAGTGGCGGCGCTGGTCGGCATAAAACCGGCGCAACTGGGTCTCCTGCCCCTGCGCCAGCAATATTCCAGCTAGCTCACTCATAGCCGGCAGGAAGTCCGGGCCCGGTCGAACCATTTTGAAATGAGTTATCGCCGCTGGCAGCCTGTCGTCTTCTTCAGCCATCAAGCCCAGGTAGTAGTGCGCCTCGGATTCGCGCTGCCCCATTGTCAGCAACTGCAGAAAGTAGCGCTCGGCGTCTTTATGCTGTTTGAGCTCGCGATTGATCAGGCCGAGGGAAAAAATCAGGTCGGCGTCATCCGGAGACTGTTGCGACAGGATCTCAAATTGTTCCCGCGCTGCGGGCAGGTCAGATTGGGTTAGCAGCCGCGCATAAAGTAGTCGCATGCGCCGGTTGTCCGGATGCGAGGCAAGGCTCTGGCGCAGCAGTTGCATCGCTTCGTCGCTGCGGTCCATCTGTTGCAACAAAGTCGCCTCGAGTACAACCGGTTGCGACTCCCCGGGCGCCGCAGCGCGAGCCTGCCGGGCCGTGCCCAGGGCGGCTTCCTTATCGCTGCTTTGCTGTACGATGCTTTTCGCCATCAGGAGCTCTATATCCAGCGGCTGCAAAGCCAGTGTCCGATTGATCTCATCGAGTAAAGCTTGCTGCTGCGCCTGGGAGAATCTCAGCGATTGTGCGGCGATGGCAGTGTAGGCAGCCTGGCCACCGTAGTTCGCAGACAGCTTCATCTCGGTAAAAGCCCTGTCGAGGAGGCCCTGTTCGGCCAGGGCAAGGGCATAAATGAAATGTGGCTCGGAATTTTCGGGCTCCAGTTCAATCCATAATTCAGCCATTTGCGCGGCAACCTCGATGGCCCCGAGGTACTGCGCCAGATGAGCAGCACGCGCGGTGACCTGAATGTCCCGGGTTTCCTGCGCCTGGTAAACATAGTTTTGCAGGGCGAGTTCGTAGTTATTCTGGTGGCCAGCCATTTCGGCCACCAGTAAATCGTACAGGGTGTCCGCGGGGATGGGTCGAGTAGGCGGGTCGGGTTCCACCGCTGCGACTTCTGGCTGTTCCAGGACCTGGTCCTGAGCCGGCGTCGAGTCCTGCTGGTCCAGACCGCTACAGCCGGAAATAAACAGCCAGAATGCAGCGATGATAAAGCGGTGGAACACAAAACCCCCCAGGTGGCAGCAGCCGGTCAATTCGATGGCGCTCAATATAACCCCGATCTCATATAGCGTCACTGGAAAATTGGCCCCGGTAAGCACCACAAAGCATGTATGGCATTCAATACAATAGCACCCGAAACCCCCTTTGGGGGTGCCTGCCGCCAGCTAAGACTATCTGTCGCGGTTGCTGAAGCGCCAGCAGGGAGCTTATCGTTCCGGGATTTAGCTGTTGTTGGTTTGGATTTGCTAGAATGTGCCGCTGGCAATCCAGAGGCAAGGGAAAACCTGTCCCGATTATTGACTCCATGCGTGGTTTTAATGCTGACATACATGACAATTAAAGCGTCTCACGATTGCTGGCCAGTGCCCCTGCGGCCACATCCCGTGTCTATTTCGGTCTACTAGCA
>JAHEGP010000149.1 GCA_024645065.1 Cellvibrionales bacterium
AGTCCGCAGCAGCATAGTGCCTAAACCCTTGGTGTGCGCAACATAGGAGTGATAACCGGAGATGAACCAAACTGAATTTCACCCATTATTTCAAACCCAAAGCGCTCGTAAAGAGAGATGTTACGTGGATTCGTTGACTCGAGGTATGAGGGTAAACCATCATCATCACAGCGTTTGAGCGCATGTTTCATGAGCTCTGCACCAAACCCAGCCCCCTGATGCGCAGGGTCAACCGCGATTAAAGGCAGATACCAACATGCTTCATCTGGATGATACTCGCCCATAGATTCAAAGACACGAAAGCCATCTTCAAGAACAGCTTTGTTCGCTGTTGCCTCCAGGAATTTTTCAAACTTCTCTTCATCAGGCCCATAACCAGGAGGAAACCAAAGTGCAGCGCCTTCAAAGTTTTCCGTAATATAAGCAGATCCAGCCTCGATAGAACCGCCACCAAATGCATCAAAAGCAGGAGTACAATTTATATAATCACTTGCCTCTGGCCAAAACCATCGGACAAACGGGTCGGTAGAAAATCCAAGCAAGACAGTTGCTAAAAGTCGCTGCTTATCCTGTTTTGAAGCCAAATTTACCTTCGGTATATCCATGCAAGTCCTTCCCCGCTACAACGAATTGTTAGAGCGCGCTCCACCATGCCTATGCCTGCCCGATGAGTGACGGATTATCGGTGATAACGACATTGTATGGTTTGCCCGTTATGCCGAATCGAACGAGCTTACTCTTGATGCTTTCAGTCGCTCCAAATAGATACAGGCTGATGTTTCGCTGGTTCAGAGTCTCAGCCAGCGAGCGCAGATTAACTATTCCGGTGGTGTCGATCATGGGAACACCGGACAAATCCAGAACGACGATTTTGACACGCGGATCAACCACCGTAACGATTTTCAAAGCCTTGTGAGCCGCCCCGAAGAATAGCGGTCCATCAACATCGAATACCACCACCCCTTCTTTTTTTGCCAAATGTGGATGCGCCTGATGCTCATTCAGCAATGTGGTGTTGGTTAGTTCGGACATACGCCGCATAAACATCGCGGCTGCAAGAACCATCCCTGCCGCAACCGCAACCTGCATATCTACGACGACGGTAAGTCCGTAGCACACGCCGAAAACCGCAATGTCGGCTCGGGGTGCAGTCCGAAGCAAGTGGACGACATGATGCACTTCGCTCATATTCCACGCGACGGCGATTAGAATTGCTGCCATCGCGGCCATCGGCACGTGCGAAAGCCACGGTGCCAGCGTTAACACCGCAACCAGCAAAAATACGGCATGGACGATTGCAGCCAGTGGAGTACTGCCTCCACTTCTTACGTTTAGTGCCGTTCGTGCAATCGCAGCTGTGGCCGGAATGCCTCCAAAAAAAGGGACCAAAATATTGCCTACTCCCTGGCCGATCAGTTCGGCGTCGGGGTTGTGCTGCCGACCCGTCATACCGTCGGCGACAGTCGCACAGAGCAACGACTCAAGGGCGCCAAGAATTGCAATGGCGAAGGCCGTTCCAAACAGGCTCTGAAACAAGGAAAACACTGCTGAAACGGAATTTGCTTCAGTTTCCCACGGGAGCGCGAAACCTGGGGCAATAGGCGGGATTCCGGGAAAGATCGCCCCATCAATCATGTAACTGAAGCGCGTGGCGATGGTATCGACATCGGGCAGGGTCGCAAGGCTGTTAAACAGCAGCGCCAACCCTGTGCCCAGCACCATTGCCACGAGATACCCGGGAATGCGAAGCGGCACCTTCTTCCATAGAAAGATAGTTGCCAGGCTTGAGACGCCAACCAAGGCTTCCTGCCATTGAACTGTGGGTAGTGCCGAAAGATAGTGATACAGGCGGGGCAAATACTCACTGGGCGTATCCGCAGGCGACAGACCAAACAAATCCTTCAATTGGAACGTCGCGATGACGGTGCCAATACCTGCCGTGAACCCGATGACTACCGGATATGGGACAGTCTGGATAAAGCGGCCAAGCTTCAAAGCCCCCATTCCAATCAAAATGAAACCGGCGAGTAAACCGCTAACCAGCAGACCACTCAGACCGTGCGTCGAGACAATTGGCGCGAGAATCACTACAAATGCAGCAGTAGGACCCGAAATGTTCACGGGCGATCCGCCCAGAATGCCGATCACCATGCCGCCAATGATGGCGGTGTATAAGCCGTGTTGGGGCGGTAACCCGACGGCAATTGCCAGCCCCATCGACAACGGCAGAGCGACGATTCCAACGATGACGCCCGACATCGCGTTGGCCCGCCAGGTTGCCAGGAATTCGCCGTTCCGGAGTGATTCTGTGAGTGCGGTTTGTATCATGCAGGGCTTTTCCAGTCTGCTCTAACGCCTTTGTTACCGGCATTTTTTGTGTAGTGGCGTTTTGCGCTAAAGTGGCGAAGACACCGCAAAACGGAGCGTAGCAAAAGATGTTCCGTTGACAAACGTGTTGGGCTACCCAGGGACATTGGCTCTTTTTTCATCCCGCCGGCATTGAAACTTTTTCTTTGCCTGTGGCCCACCTGAAGGCAATCGGGCTTCAGGGCTTGAGGGAAAAAGCCATAATGGAATCGGCCATATCCCGCCCGAACATATGGTGCCCGCCGGCGGCGATGACCACATATTGCCTGCCGCCCACAGCATAGGTCATGGGCGAGGCGACTGCATCGGCGGGCACCTTGTGGTCCCACAGCACATTGCCGGTTTGGGCATCGTAGGCGCGGAACAACTGGTCCATGGTGGCGCCGATAAATACCAGGCCGCCGGCGGTTACCAGTGCGCCGCCCAGGTTGGGCGTGCCCCAGTTGATCTGGAAGGGTATCGGGAACGGGCCCATCTGGTGAATGGAGCCCAGCGCCGACTCCCAGGCGTGCTCACCGCTACTGAGATCGATAGCCAGCAGCTTGCCCCAGGGCGGCGCTATGCACGGCGGTCCCAACGGCGAGGTCAGGGTTTCGTTTTCTATGGTATAGGGCGTGCCTTGCATGGTGACGCGCATGGTTTCACCTTGCTGGGGCGCATGGCCACTGGCTGCGTGGTCGGTGGTTTTTACCAGTCGTGCTCGAAACGGGGCGGTGTTGGCATTGACGAATAACAGGTTTTTTTCCGGCCAGATAACTGCCCCACCCCAGTTGGCACCACCGAGACTGCCGGGCATGAGCGCGGTCCAGCGGTCTTCCTGCAGGGGCGTGAACAAGCCTTCGGAAAACAGATCTTCCAGTTTCTTGCGGCAGGCGCCCTTGTCCCAGAAGGTTATCCCCCAGGCGTCCTCAGGCTGCAGCGACGTTTTCATGAAGGGTTTCGGGTAGATTGGCACGGGCTGGGTTGGCGACAGCCACTCCCCGGCAACAGCGCTCTGCGATACCGGTATTTCCACGACCGGGAAAACCGGCTCACCGGTTTCCCGATTGAGAACAAATACGAAACCCTGTTTGGTTACCTGGATAAGAACTGGATGGGTACGGCCCTCCAGCGTTAGATCGGTGAGCAGGGGCTGTGCGGGTATATCGTAGTCCCACAGGTCGTGATGGGTA
This sequence comes from Cellvibrionales bacterium, assembly GCA_024645065.1. Lineage (GTDB taxonomy): Bacteria > Pseudomonadota > Gammaproteobacteria > Pseudomonadales > JAHEGP01 > JAHEGP01. Next base: position 3,540 of record JAHEGP010000149.1, read on the forward strand.
AACTGGTAACGCCACGCCAGCTCCCCGGTCGAAAGGCGCAGTGCCAGCACCGAATTGGCGTTCAGGTTGTTACCGGGGCGCATGGCACCGTAGTAATCCGGTGAGGGTGCGCCGGTGGGCACATAGACCAGGTCGAGTTGGGGATCTGCCGACATTGGCGCCCAGGCATTGGTACCGCCGGTCAGTTCCCGCGCCCTGGCGGGCCAGCTGGCAAGGGCTTCCTGATCCTTCGATTCGGGCCCCGGGATGAGTTCGTAGGTCCAGGCCTTTGCCCCGCTGATGGCATCAAAAGCCTCGACGCTCCCCCGGGGTGCATGGGTTTTTTGAAAATCGATGATCGCAGAACCCACCACGATTCGCCCGTTAGCCACCACCGGGGCGGAGCTGGTGGCGATATCCCCCGCCTGGTATCCGTGTTGGGGGTTGTACAATTCAACCATGCCGCCAGCCCCGAAGTCAGGGCACAATTCGCCGCTGCGGGCATCCAGGGCAAGCAAACGACGATCGTGAGTGGCGGCGATCACCCGGTCACGACAGGCGCCACCCGGGTCCCTGGTGTCGTCACGCCACCAACTGACGCCACGACATTTGCCTGGCCGATGATTGCCCGCAAGGTCTACCCCGGGATCAAATCGCCAGCGCTCCTTGCCGGTGGCGGGGTCCAGCGCGATGACTTCGCTGAAGGGAGTGCATAGCAACAGGGAGCCGCCGGCATCCTCGGGCAGCACGATGGGCGTAACCAGTAACGCACTTTTGCTTTTCAGCAGGTCGCCGTATTTCTCCAGGTCACCGGTACGGTATTCCCATGCGAGAGCCAGTTCGCCAACATTGTCGGTATTGATTTGGCGCAGGGCCGAGTAGCCCCTGCCCTGCTGGTCGCCGCGATATTGCGGCCAGTCACTATCGGCTGCGGGATCGAAAGACGATGAGCCTGCGCTGCAGGCAAGGAGACAGGTCAGCAGAAAAAAGCTCGCCGTTAAGCGCAAGCGGTGATGAGAGCATGCGAAGTGGCAGGGGTAACGGCTCACTAACGCCTTACCGCGCGAAACCCAATACCCACGCGACGGTCATCGGGGCCGTTTTCCACGCTGGTCGTTGCAATACCGGACCGGCTCCTGGCTCCGCTGTTGCCCCACTGCCCTCCCCGCCGTACCGCTGCATAATCGCTGCCGTAAGTGGAGCCCTCCAGATAGGCTGCGCCGTCAGCGCTGAAGCCGTCGAGATAGCTACCGGCACCCTGGGTGCTATTTAAAACGCGTTCCTCGAGATGCGGCAAAACCGGTTTCCACCAGGCTGGCATAGGGCTGGTGGCTACTTCAAGACTGTCAAAATCGTTCCAGCCCGCAGCGCCGCCAAGGAAGCGGTCGCCCCCGGGCCGGGTGCCGTCCTGCAGCCCATCGTTGTCGGTATCAGCGCTGTGGGGGTCGGGGAAAACGAGCCGGGTATCCTGGCCGACCGTTAGCCGAAAACCGAGAACTTCCGCCCGATTGCTGAGACCGTCACTATCGGCATCGCCGCCGTTGACCACATTCACCACAAACTGCAATTGCCCGACTCTTTCCAGAGAGTTGGGCGGCAGCAAACCCGGACCCTGTTGATACAGGGCTTCAAGCGGCGGCAAAAGTCCCTCGAGGCCGTCGATCGTTTGCAGGTCTGCCACCGTGATGCTGCTGGTGTCGACGCTGTCGACGGCCCTGGCAACATCACTAAAGGCGTTGACGGAATCGACGATTCGCTGCACCTCGGCGGCAGTCACGGGGTTACTGAAGCCGCCCTCGGCGGGTAGGTATTTGCGAATCATCCTGGCTCTCTTTGGGCTCTTATTGTGTGGAATAATGTCTGATCGAATTACGCGGTAAGGACCCTTTGCGCTCGACCCGAGTGCCGGATTGTAGCAAGGCCTCTCCCTGGTTTCAGACCTAATTTCGTCAAAAATCGGCGACAAGCGATCCTCCCGGATTCTGATCTGGCAGCGCGCTGCAGAATGGATGACAATGGCGCAAGCCAACCCCTGGAGACCACAATGCCCCTGGCAGTATCAAGCTACCCACAGCGTATCGTTTGTTTGACGGAAGAGACAACTGAAACGCTCTACTTGCTGGGCGAAGAGCATCGCATTGTCGGGATATCCGGCTATACCGTGCGCCCTCCCCGGGCGCGAAAGGAAAAGCCCCGGGTATCGGCATTCACCAGTGCCAGGATTGACAAAATCCTGGCGCTAGAGCCGGATCTGGTACTCGGATTTTCTGACATGCAAGCGGATATTGCCGCCGAACTGGTGCGTGCTGGTATTGCTGTACATATTTTCAACCAGCGCAGCATCGCAGAAATCCTGGCCATGATGCAGCTGCTCGGGGCCATGGTCGGGGCCGCGGATCGGGCCGGAGAACTGGTGGCAGAACTCGGCTCACGCTTGCAGCGCATCGAGCAGTCAACGAAACAGTCGGTGCGCCGGCCACAGGTGTACTTCGAGGAATGGTACGACCCGATGATCAGCGGCATTCGCTGGGTATCGGAGCTCATTGCCATTGCCGGGGGCGAGGATTGTTTTGCCGGTTTGAGTACCAGTGCGGGCGCCGCGGGGCGCATCATCGCCAATCCCGCCGATGTGGTAGAGCGCAATCCGGACATCATTATCGGGTCCTGGTGCGGTCGCAAGTTTCGCGCCGAGCAGCTTGCGAACCGCTCCGGCTGGGAGACCATTACGGCCGTTAAAAAGCGCCAGCTGTTCGAAGTGAAGTCCTCCATAATATTGCAGCCGGGTCCCGCAGCTCTCACTGACGGGGTCGATGCCCTGGGTGAGATTATTTCCGCCTGGAGGGATTCCAGCTTCAGCGCTCGGGAGGCGTACTGAAGACCTTCGGGTCCAGAAAGATTTTTGCCGTCTGGCCTGGAGGGAAATTGATGCCCGGGGCAATCCACAGTAAAGTGTAGGCTGGGCAGGGTTGGCAATTTCTGGGGTAATCGGACAGGGGTAATGCAAAAAATGGCACTGGAGAAGACCAGCATTGAGCACGACAATAACAAGCTTGGCGGACGTTTCTATATCGAGAACGCTGCCCAACTCAGCTACCGTTGGGATGGCCTGAAGACCATGGTGGTCGACCACACTACGGTAGACCGGGAGTTGCGTGGACAGGGTCTTGCGGAGCGTCTTTATCATCACATGGTGAAGTACGCCAGCGATAACCAGCTGCGAGTGGTGCCGGTTTGCTCCTACATAGAAAGTATGTTTGAGAGACATCCGGAAGATGCGGCGATTCTTGGCTGATCAACTCCCGGCATCTTCTTCCCGCAGGCGGATCGGGCCGAAGTCTTCCGGGTGTTTGCCCTGCATTGGGCCGTAGAACTCACGAAAGTAATCCATGTCTGCTCGGATATCGCCGGTCGGCAGGAGCGAGGGGCCAAAACCGCCTCTCTTTTCCTTGAAATCAAGATACGAAGGCAGGATCGCCACGCCGGCGCCCCGGGCTATGTGATAGAAACCCGATTTCCAGTACTCGGTGCGTGCCCGGGTGCCCTCTGCCGGAACGGCCAGCACAAGGTTCGGGTTTTTCCGGAACAGCTCCACCATGTCCGCCACCACGTTCCCGGTTTTGTGGCGTTCGATAGCGATGCCACCCATGGCTCGGGTGAACCATCCCATCGGGGGGTAAAACAAGCTGTGTTTCGCCAGCCATCGAATCTTGATATCAAACAGCGTGGCGAAAGCCAGCATGTAGGCGAAATCCCAGTTCGATGTGTGGGGCGCTGCAATCAGGACATAGGAGCTTTGCGCGGGCTTCTCGCCTTCAAGACGCCAACCGCCCAGGTTCAGGAACCAACGTGCGAGCCATTTTCTCATGGGACACTATCCAGTGATAAATTGCTCGTGACGGCGTGCAGAGTACACCGGCCAACGGGATGCCAGAGAGAGCCGCGAGCTATTCCTTTCGGTTGTCCCCATCGACCGGCCCGAGAGAATATATGCTTATTCGGGGAATGTCCAAGCAATCCGGATTTGCCCGGGGCTTTGCGGCTTGAATGTCGAGATCATTGCGCCCGAGCGCTGGCGGCGGCGAGGTACAATTCCGAGCCACGTTCCCGCCGCTGCACCCAGGAATTGCCGTCGCACCCCGGGGCCCGGGGGCAATTGCAAAAGCCGATGCAGATACTTTACAGTAAGCCCCGGCGACAATGCCCTTCAAGCTGACGTGATTTCCATGGAGCTCGAGAATGCCTTCTACGCTGTTAGTCTTGCTACTGATCGCGAGTTCCCTGGTGCTGTCAGGCTGCGGCATCGATAGCGCCCCGGCGGGTGTGGCCGCGGCTGGCGAA
>JAHEGP010000150.1 GCA_024645065.1 Cellvibrionales bacterium
GACCCGGTAGTGGCTCGCATGCCCTCCTGCAGGCGGCAAGCTTTCGAGCCTGGCCCCGGGGCCAGAAAGCACCGGCGTGGCGTCGCTATGCAGGGCAAAAGTCCAGCAAGCAGGACCATTTGCGGGGAGCGTTATACGATCGGTTACCGACACGGTCGCATCAGCTAAAGAGACCCGGGCAAGCAGCTCATGGTGCACGAGCCCCGGGTTTTCGCTTGCCTGAAGCGCAGCACTTACCAGCAGCGCCAGGCCGAGCAGGCATTTAACGCAGCGTGACTGCATGGGTCAAGGACGCCGATCCCGACTCCTGCGTGCGAATGACTTCGACTTCGACGATATCGCCCGGGACCCTGTCTCGCAGAGCCAGCCGCAGGTCGGCAATGCCGCTGACCGGCGTGTCATCTATGTTGATGATAAGGTCCCCCGGTAGAAAGCTGTCCTGCGAGCACTCTGTGCCCTCAGCGCAGCCTGAGATTCTGACCCCCGCAGAGTCTTCCTCGATGGCGATGCCGATTCGCCCGGTGGGCGCCAGCGCCTGTTGCTCCGGCATTAGCAGATAGTCTGCCAGGCCGGCCTCGACATGCCCGCTCCAGCTGTTCAGCAGGGTTGCCGTGGCGATGGGCAGGCGACGCTTCAGGCGCCCGGGAATCGTATCATCCCAGGCCACATGCTGATTTCCCGCCAGTATCACCATCTGGTGATCGGGATTGTCCGCCAGGAAGCGGGCGGCCCGCTCGGCCATACCCTCGTCCCACAGCAGTTGCGCATCCACGAAGTAATCGAAGTTTTTGTCATCGGAGCCCTGATGCATGGCGAATACCGGTTCGAGACGACGGCGATACTCTTCACTGGGAGGCTCCATTTTCGCAGGTAGTTCACTTTTCAGTTCCGGGGGCAAATTGGCCATGCCTTCACTGGCCACCTTGTGGGTCAACTCCCGGGACACGTTGAGCGCGATAACGGGCAGGCCGTGCTCTCGGGCAAAGCGCAATAGGGGGGCGACCAGTCGATAGTCCAAACCCCAGCGCTGGTAATATTCGGTCTGCCGCAGCATCTGCTCTTCGCCGATCAGCCCTGCCACGTAGCTATCCAGCACGGGCTGAAAGGGCTGCTGGAAAGCCTCCATGCCGACTGCAATGCGGGGGTTGATCGCGTGCAGGCGGCGCAGGATTTCCAGCTGGATCAGGCTATGATCGTAACGATCGTGCTGCTCGCCGACAAATACTGCGCGCTTGTCGGCCAGGGTGGGAGCAAGCGACGCGACAGTGGGCTGAGCGGCGAGGGCCAGAGCGGGGGTCTCGGCAATAGTCGAGTGGATGACGCCGTGCTCCTGCGACGGCGACAGGGAGGGTCGCGCCATCACAAGGGGGGCGGCAATTAAACAGGATACTGCCAGCCAGATTGCTGGCCTGGGCAGGAGGTGCTTGATCTTCAGCGGTTGCATGCCATCAATACGCGCATCATTGAGTGGTTGGATTTGCCCGAAGTGAATGCAGCAGCCTGCAGCCTGGCGATGTTGGGACGGTGCTGCATGCGGATTGTCACCCCCTGCGGATGCCGCCGTGGGCGATTCGCAATGGCATACCCGGCACTTTTGATCTTCCCGCGCAATGGCCCGGATCGAGCCGTTGGTAGCTGTGCATCGGGACATCCCGCATCAACCCTTGATGCAGATCAAATCGCGACCTACCCCGGTGGTGTCACTCTACGCACAGTGCTGCGATTTCTGCTGAGCGTGTGCCGCGAAGCGCGGGAAAGTTGAGGTGCCATGGACGATGTCATAACAATTATCCTGATCTGTGGAAGTATATCCCTGGCACTCAATGTCGTGCTGAAAAAAGTGCAGGTTGAGTCGGTGATCGGTTATATCCTGACCGGGGTGGCGGTCGGTTTTGCCTTCGATCTGCAGCACAGTGATAGCCTGGGCGCGATCGCGGAATTCGGGATCGTATTCCTCATGTTCACCATAGGTATCGAATTCTCTCCCGAAAAGCTGCGCCTGATGACGAGGGAGGTGTTCGTCCTCGGGCCGCTGCAGCTTGTGCTCACAGCGTCCATTTTTTTCGCCATCGGGCATTGGTGGCTTGGACTTGCCCCGTCGGTCAACCTTATCGTCTGTCTCGCCCTGTCACTGTCTTCCACCGCGATCGTGCTCAAGCTGCTGACCAAGAGTCGCAAGATCGACCGGCGTTACGGTCGCAACTCGGTGGGCATCCTGTTGTTCCAGGATATTGCCGTTATCCCCATCCTGTTGATGGTAGCGATCCTGGCGAAGAGTGAGCAGAGTGTAACCGTACTGTTTATGGAAGTGGTGTACGGCGGTATCGTTGTCTTTCTGTTGCTGTTCATCGGGGGGCGTTTCGTGACGCCGTTCGTACTCAAGCATGTCATCGGCACGCAGTCCCATGAGCTGTTCGTGGGCGGGATACTGGTATTCGTTGTCGGCGCCGCCCAACTCGCTCACAACCTGGGTTTTACGCATTCACTCGGGGCCTTTCTGGCCGGACTGGTCATCGCAGAGAGCCAGTACAGGCACCAGGTTGTGGCTGACATGACGCCGTTTCGCGATATTCTGCTCGGGGTTTTTTTTATCACCGTGGGGATTCAGGTAGACCCCGTCTTCGTCGCCGCGAATTTCCTGACTATTGTGGCCTTGATGCTGGGTCTGTTGCTGGTAAAAAGTGTGGTGCTGTTCGCCATCATACGCTTGTTCAACGGTACCCGGACCTCGCTGAAAACCGCACTGCTGTTAGCCCAGTGCGGAGAATTCTCCTTCGTGGTATTCGAAACCGCACAGCACAACAACCTCTTCATGGATCCGCAGCGGGCGCAGATGCTGATCATGGCGATCGTCATGACAATGATGCTGACGCCCTTCATCTTCCGCAGCCTCGATCCCATCGTTTCGCGGCTTTACAGCAGGGCGAGCCTGGGAAAGGACAATGGTACTGACGACATCGAGCTGGAGGTTAATGAGCCTTATGTCGTTATTTGCGGCTACGGAATGCTCGGGCAGCGGGTGGGTGCCCACCTCGATGCACAGGGGATACCCTTCGTCGCTATCGAGTACGACGGCAGTTCTTTCCGCGCCTGGAAAGAAAGGGGTGCGCCGCTGGTGTTCGGCAACGCCGCCAGCCGCCAGTTGCTGGAAAAGGTCCACATCGATAACGCCCGCGCTGTGGTGATTGCCATCAGCAACGAATCGCGCATCCTGCTGGTTGCGCAGTCGGTGCGTTCGATTGCGCCCCAAGTGCCGATCATGGTCTGTGCCGCCAATGTGCAATTGGGACAGGAGCTGAGTGATATCGGCGTCTTCGAGCCGATAGACAGTGTGGAGCAAGCCGCGCAAGCGCTGGTTCAACGGCTGGTTGGCCTGGAGTCGATAGCGGACGATGCTCACTCACCGGGATAGCACACCGGGTCTTGTCAGCGGTGCTGTTGCCGCTTGCTGGAGAATCCTTGCAGACAAACTGCCCTCCGGCTCCGGCTCCGGCTCCGGCTCCGGCTCGGGCTCGGGCTCGGGCCGTTGGTATATTGGCGTCCTCAACTGCTCCGGGATGCACGAGTAGTTCTCTGCCGCAAGACGACCTGTACCCGCACGGTGGTGGCGTTTCCGGCGTCGTTTTCGGCCACTGTAATGGGTTTCGTCAGGTAATCTCTCGGCCAGGGCCTTTACTCTGGCGCATTAATAGCAAACAATTCGAGCAAGCTCTTCGGGGATAATCAAAAGATGGCAGCAAAAGTTTTCGCTTCTCTTCTCTACCTGGCGCTAATCGTGACAGCCTTGCTCAACCCGGGGACTCGGATCGCCCAGTGGATAGTGTGGGCGTTCATAGCCCTGCTGGTGGTTCATCTTGCCGAGTTTTTTGTCAAAAAGGACGTCATGCAGAGGGCTGGTGGCTCCCTGGGTAATCATTTTATCCAGACCATGGTATTCGGTTTTGTTCACTGGAAACCTCTGCAGCGTAAACCCTGAATACCGGGCTGCATGACTTCGCCGGTACTCAGCCATAACCGGGCTACTGCCTGGTTGGCTTTTGCGGGTAGACGATGCCGGGGCTATGTAAGCTTGTTTTGCGGTTCCTTTTGGCGAAAATCCTCTCTCCCCGGCAGTGGCCCGATACCGTGCCAGGCCGGTAACCGGAGCCGTCCTTCGCTTGCGGAACTTCCGCAATGTGGCATCAGGGTCGTGTTCAGGGGACTGATTCATGGGGTTGCAGCGGCGAATGGTATTGTTACCCGTGATGCCTGCCCGGGTCTGCAGCTTTGGATAGAACCCGGGGAACATAACTGCCAGACGTTCGCGCAGTCGCAGATCGCGCTTGAACCAAACCCGGGAGTGGCTCATGGGAATGTGTGGTCCCAGGTGATGGTTTCCAGGGATTCGGCACAGAACAACCGGGTGTTGGGCCGGTCCAGAATCCTGCGCAGTATTCGGTAGGTATCCCGGTCGAACATCAGGGTCTCATGGCCCCGATAAGCGCGCGCCGATTGCGGGTCCTTGAATGTCCCCAGGTAGGCCCAGTTATGCAGCAGGTGCCATTCCTGCCCAGGTTGAAACGGGCTGTCGCCAGTTGTGTCCTCGAGCAGTAGCACCGGTTCCGTGATAGGCCAGGCACTAAGGCGATGCTCCCGCAGTGTGGCCCTGAGCCGTGCGTTGTGTTCAGGCGCAGATTCTTTTCCGGCGCAGGCCCCTCGGCATTGTCCGAGTTGGTGGGAAAAGCACGGTCCGCGTCCTCGTTGCAAGCCCAGCATTTGCTGACAAAGGTGTTCGCGGCGAGCGAGGGCCTCTAGTGCACGCCGCGCGTGGTAGCGGGAGGCGAACGACCCATAGGCCACCCGAACGTCGGGTTTGTCCAGTGAGAATGCAGTCAGGGTCGGCTGAATGAAACCTTCACTGCCGAGCTTGAGCGCAATGGACCACAGGCGTCGCACAGCCCGTTGGCGCCTGTTGAACAGCGGTATTTGCTTTTTGATGGCCGCGTTCTCGAGCAGCAGTGCGCCGGCTTCGCCCGCCGTGGGTCTGCAGTCTATGACTGAGGTGCCCCAAACCATGCGCTGCGTCCGACCACAGTGGGAGGCGCCGGCAAGGTGAGAGCGGACCCGGGCACGGATGTTGACACTTTTCCCGATGTATAGAGGATGGCCATCCTGATTCAGGAAGCGATAAACCCCCGGGCAGGCTGGCAGCGCATCGACGGGTGCGCCCTCCAGCGCAAATGCCGGCTCTGCCACCCTTGCCATTCAGGCAATCGCCTGGCAGCGTGGGCAGTGATAGAGCCGTCGGCTGCTCACCTCGGACCGTTCAATCATGGTGGCGCAGGTGTAGCAGGGGTTATCGGCCCGGCCGAAGACATAGAACCGACGCCGTCGGCGGCTGTACCCCTGTCGCTCCAGACTGCGTGAAAGTTGTGGTGCCAGCGTAATACCGCCGGTCTCATAACTGCGGCGACTGATGGCTAGTGTACTGCGTGCGAGCCGGCCGAGTTCGCCACGACCAAGCTGTGAGGGGCGACTTCTGGGGTAAAGCCTGGCATCGTGGAGAATCTCGGAGCGCAGGTAATTGCCGTTGCCGGCGAGAAACGCCTGGTCGAGGTAGAGTGCAGCCAGGCTGCGATTGTTGAACTTGGGCAATCGAAGTCGATCTGCCACGTCGCGCCAGCGGAGCGACGAGTCCATGATGTCAGGACCGATTCGAGTCAGGAAGGGATGCTGCGGGAGTACTTCGGTGGGCCAGACGCTGATGTCGGAAGCGCTGTACAGGATCGCGCTGTGATGCTCTGTCTGGAGAAGCAATCGCAGCGATCGCCTGCTCTCAGGCAGGCGATGCCCCTCTATCACCCGCCATACCCCATACAACTGGTTGTGCGAGTAAATTGAGTAGCCGTGGTCGAAGTGGGTCAGTATGGCTTTACCACGGGTTTCAATTCTGATCACTTTTTGGCCGCGGAATCGGTTCGAATAGCCCTGCAGGTTTGCAATGCCGAATTGCACGGTGTCGATGGTTCGACCTTCCAGAACGGTAGCTATCGCATCCGCCGCCCGCCGGATCTCTGGCCCCTCTGGCATGTTCCGTGCGCTCCTGCAGTGGTGAAGTCACAGTTATACGATACGGTCTCATCGTCGGTTTGCCGCTTCAGCAACCCGATAACAAGGCAGAAGAGTTGTCACGGCCTCGCTGACTGGCTGGGGGTGTCGCGCACCAGGGTGGAGGATTTTTTTGCGGCGCTAAGCCCCGAAGGGCGGACCTTTGGCGATCGCTGGGCTGCGTTGCGATGCTCGTCAACGGGAATAAGCGTTAACCTTCGCGCCGCGCCTGGCCAGCCATCAGCAAAGGCTCCGCTGAAGTAGTACCAAATTAATCAGAGTTACCCTGGTCAGTTGTAGTCGCTGGCTCAAACAACAGCCGTGCAGTTTTTTCATGGGCGTTTTGGTAATAGATTGCCAGATTACCAACGACAAAGCTCCATTGCAGAGCACTATCCAGGGCTGAAAGGTAAATGTTCTCCTGGCCTTTGAACACGGCTTCACAGGCCATTTTTGTACTTGACACAGGCCCGGTGGTCATTACAAAGGGGTTGGTTTCGTCGAGGGTGAGGTGGCTGGCGTAGGTGTTGCAGCCGCCGGTGCCGCGAATCTGCCCGCTCTCAAAAAAAGCGGTAATCTGCCTGCCGCCCAACGCGGGTGTGTTGTAATTGATCTCGGTCAGGGTCCAGTGCGTGCCCTCAAGATCCGCAAAGGAAATGCGCTCCAGCGACTGCTCCGGATCACCGGGTAACTCGACCAGTGAGTCTTGCTCAAGCGCGTAGCGCAGGGTGCGTTTGTGGGTGCCGCAGCAGGCTGCATCGCCGGGGCCCTGAGTTGTAAGCTCCAGCGTGACAATGCCATCGGCAATGGCGCTGGACATGACCTGGGCGCGATCCTCGACGAGAATGGCACCGGCGTCAACTGGCCTGCCATCCCGGTTGAGTTGAGCGGCGACATACAGGAAGGCACCGGAGCCGCCTCCGCGGGCGACCAGGAATACGATAGCGTCGTCGATGCCATCACCGTCAAGGTCGCCCTGGCGTGCAGAATCCGGCAGGTATTCAAGGGTCGGCCGCGAAGCACCGCCTTCAACATAGGGTGCGCCTGTCCAGATGCCGTCTTGCAGCGTCACCGGCCTGTCATAGACACCGCTGTAAGTATTGCTGGCCAGCGTGGTATCACTCAAGGTGGCGGGTGTGTTATCAACAGCGCTATCAGGCTTTGCGGCGGCGAGCGCTGCAGCCGCCGGTTCGGAGGGCGACCACACCTTGTCGATATTGACGGAAAACGCCAGTGCATCCCCCGATTCTGCGCTGAGGCATGAGACTGGCCAGGTATTTGTGCCATTCCTGGTGTCATACCACTCTGCCAGTTTGATGCTCTCGGGATCGCAACCCCTGGCTGCCGCCTGTGTTTCAACCCACTTGGCGAGGTCACCGGCATTCCAGATGGGCGAGCATCCGCCGAGCACGATCGTCGCCAGCGCCAGCTTGACAATGCGGAATTTCATAGCTGCAAAACCCCTCTACCTCAATGCCCTGCGCGGATTTTGCCCCGCGCTCTCAGCGGAATCATCCTGCCAGTCATGGCTCTCGAAGCCTGCCTGGCCGAGCCGGAAGCTGGCACTGGCAACGGAGAAGAGGTGGAGTCATCGATAGAGGGCTTCGTCAAAGAGCTGTGGGAAAAGCGCAACAAGCGTGCGGTCATCTTGACTTGCCGCTGAGCCGGGCGGAACTATCCTGGTTCTGTGCCGTAAGCTTGCACGGGTACACGTCGACGCCCTCGCGATAGGCATATCAAGCAGCGCGCAAAAGGATCACCGCG
>JAHEGP010000151.1 GCA_024645065.1 Cellvibrionales bacterium
AAACGATTCTCGAATCGTATTACCCCTGTAATCATAGTACCCCATGAGTATAAGGCATATAAAGACCGGGTCGAGTCGCTCTGGTTGGCTAGACATGAATTACTGGACTCATAAGTTTTTCTCTAACGCCATTTTGATATCGATTGCGATGGCGACGGTTAAAAAGTGACTGTTCTGCTCATCAGTCCAGTACGACGAAAGATGCCTCATCCCGCGTGCTCTTCGCCCCGCATTCGGCGAACGGTGGACGATTAACCGGATATTCTCTCTCCATGGTCGACAATGATAGTCTGGCCATTAATTGCACTGGATGCGTCCGAGCACAAAAACATGGCAACTGAAGCCACCTCCTCCAGTGAGGTCAGTTTCCCTCCGGGTATTTTATTCGTCACTATTTCAATCCGTTGCTCCTTATCCGGAAAAGCGTTCCACGCATCGGTCAAGACGCTTCCGGGCGATAAAACGTTGACGCGAACGCCCAGGGAGCTCATTTCGATAGCCAGGTGTCGGCACAGTGACTCGAGCGCGCCTTTTGAGGCACCCACCAGGGAGTAATTGGGGATTGCTCTATGAGCGCCCTCGGAAGACAGCGCGATGACGCTGGCACCGTTGGCAAAAACTTCCCGGGCGCGAACCATCAAGTCAAAAAAGGCCCTCACGTTCAGGTTCATGGTCCAGTCCCAGTGTTTCAGCTGCATCTGGTCGAAGGGTGCATGGATCCCGGTTGCAGCGCAATGAATCAGGCCGTCCAGGGTACTTCCCTGCAGGGTCTGATGGAGTGCATCAAACAGTTTGTCCATGCCCTTTTCCCGAGACAAGTCTGCACGCACGACAGACAGTCGGGTGTCACCCCGTTCAGCCTGCAAAAGCTCGGCACTTTTCTGATCGCGGACGTAATTGGCGATAACCGTCGCCCCACCCTCTACCAACGCCCTTGTTATCGCCAGGCCTATTCCCCGGGTACCACCGGTCACCAAAATTGTCTTGCCCGCAACGGAAAAGGACGGGTTCACGCCCCCGCCCCCGGTTTGGTCCTGTTCCAGAATTCCAGCAAAACCGGATCGATATCGGGTAAACCAAGTCTGTCCTTGCTTTCGAAGGCGAACAGCAATTCTGCAGTGGCCACCTGCGCACCATCGCGCTCGGTGCTCGCCTTGATGCGCGCCAGTCTGGACTGAGATGATAGGATGTCAGCCCTGATATCCAATAACTCTCCGGGCCTGACCCAGTCGCGAAAAACGGCATTCTTTATCTGAATCAGCATCGCCGAGTTAGGCTCGTGCGGGCGGCTCGACAGGCAAAGACCCGCTGCCTGGCCCATCATTTCAGTCAGTAAAACCCCCGGCACTACCGGGAACTGCGGAAAGTGGTCTGCAAATATCTCAAGGTCTCGCGGCCATGTCATCTGGCACTGAATGCTCAGGCCAGGATCAAGGGAAATGATTCTGTCGACAAAGCGGTATCTCATGGGCAGGCCTGTATAGTTTCGGAATCGGGAAGGTAGCAGCGACAGAGCAGGAGATTAGCTGTTTCTGGTGGCACAGGCATTACCGTCGTGGTGACTTTGCGGGCCAGAGTCGAGCGCTTTCAGCCAGGCCCGACAAATAGTGCGCGAAGTGTCCTGCCGGGTTCAATCTCCGGCGGTATCGTTCCGGCGGGTACCCCAGCCTTTTGGTCCACGACTGCCCGTGACAGCTGCGGCTTGCTTAAGTTACCTCGCCCAGCAACGCATCGGCATCAACCAGGATTTTCAGTATATCGGAAACTGTGGCAAAAGAGCCGATGGTTTCCTCTTCGAGGATGATGCCGAACCGTTCATCCAGCTCCGCCATCAGGAGTAAGACACCCATGGAATCCCACCACTCGAGGTCTTTCAATTCTGTCTCGGGCTGGACCTGGTCCTCGGGGGCATTGATCGCAGATGCTATCATTGACAAAGCCTGCGATGTGGATATTTGACTCTCCGCCATGTTTTCTCTCTACGTCTTCCAAAGTGTTCAATGGGATACGGGTAACAATTAAAATATAGGTGAAAAATGGCGCTGTTGTAACAGAAAGTGGGTTTTAGCGCTGGATTATCACTTCCACCGCCTGCTTCCCTGGCGGACGGCAGCGCCATACCGGAAAAAGCCTGATAATTTTATCCCATCCGGCTCATTGGAATCATTCTGTGGCGTACTCGGAGTGCAAAAATACAGTCTCTGGATTCACCGCGAGCAGCGTCGACCCCCAGGACAAACCAACACCGTATCCCAGCAACATCACTGTTTCCGCCGACTCCCGTTGTTTGCTTTGGTAATGAAGGGTCATCGCCAAAGGCACCGAGGGGCCGCCTGCATTACCGTATTCCCCCAGGATGATCGGTGTTTTGGCGGCGGGTAGCCCGCATTTTTTTGCTATGTGGAGCATCATAAACTGGTTTGACTGGTGGAATATAAAGGCGTCAATGTCATCGATTTCCCGACCCATGAGGGTTAGCGTATCCTGAATCAACAAGGGTACTTTCTGAATGGTGAAATTAAATAAATTGGCGCCATTCATATGCAAGTAATTGTCTCGTTCTTCCTCAGGCCGGGGCTGCCTGAAGCCTCGCCCGGGAATAATCAAATCTTGATACCCCTTACCGTCCGAGTGCAGGGAAAAACCCCATTGATCATCACCCTCACGCTCTAGTGCAGTCGCTGAGCCGGCATCGCCAAAAAGCAACGCCGTGGCCCTGTCCCTGGGATAGGTGATGAGAGACGGTGTTTCACCGTGCATCACCAGAACCCTCCTGGTGGCGCCGGTTTGAATCATCATTGACGCCAACCACAGCGCATAGGGATAGCCTGAACACCCAAGCCCCACGTCGAAAACCGCACAGCTGAGGGGCAGGCCCAGGTCACGATGGAGCAAGGACGCGGTGCTGGGCAAAAAATAGTCGGGGGTCTGGGTCACGAAAATCAGAGCATCCACGGTGTCGGGCGACCACTGAAGCTGCTCCAGCAGCTGCTTTCCCGCCTGCAAGCACAGGTCGCTTGAGCAGGTATCATCGCCGACGACGCGCCGTTGCCTGATTCCCGCTATCGTGACAACCTTTTTCACCTCCTGGGGGTCGAAGTTGTCCGAATCCCTAACATTATCGAAGACTTTGTCGGGGACGCAGGTAGCGACGCCCTTTAGAGTTACTCCACTCAGTATTGCAGTAGTCATGCAGTTTACCCAGCAAGATTATTCGGATTTCCAGGCACGGCGCGAAAACGGCTTGCAGTCATCACGTCCGCCTGTTTTTGCCGGGCCGCGATGTAGATTGGCCGGCTGCAGCAACAGGCGCTGTCGATTGCCCCAGGCCAAATTCACGCGACAGGCATTGCCCTGCCCTTGGGCATTGAATTGGCTTGCCAACTCCAGACCGCATTTCACAGCCCTGCTGCCTCAATCCTAGTCCGATTACCCCAGGCTGGCCAATTCAAATCTGGCAACTGGCGCCTGCCACTGAACAGGCAGTAGCGGGCAAGCAGTATCAGGGATAGCTTTTCTGAGCATGCTGCCTTTTAAAGCGGCTCACGTCGCCAACTACAGGCTTTTCAGCCCATGCCCCGGGTGCAGACTTCCGCGCACCCGCCTGGGTAACGACCAGCGCTCGCCGGGGTAAGGGTAGAAAGTTGTCGCGGTAAAAGCCCTGCCACTGCGCGAGTTCAAGTTGCTGTAATGCCTGGGTAAGCTGCTCCCGGCGGTCAAAATTCTGATAATCCTGGCGGATCTGATCCCAAAAATAACCAGCCTCACTGTCCAGGTTCTTATGGGGCCGGTTGATCAAACTCACCAGCGCACTCCTATGCTTGTCGAATTCCGCCGGGGTCATTTCAGCTACAGTGCGCCCGAACTGTTGCATCAACTCTTCGCTGGCCTGCACCAGGGTCGCGGCGTCCGCCACCGGCGACTGCACGATAAAGCTGAGGCCAGGCCAGCGCTCTAACACCGTCGCCGCCGCGTAAACGACATAACCCAGTTGCTGCTCAGTGCGCAGGGATTGGTAGTAGGGTGTCTGGATGATTTGCCCGGTGAGCCCCATCAGCACCCGCTGGTGATTATCATCCGAGTCTCCCTGCACGTAGTAAACGATCGCGGCGTCAGCGTGCTCCAGGGCGAGCGGATAGCGCCAGCGCCGGTCGTCATCGAGCAATGTCAACTCAACGCCCGGCAGCGCCACGGCACCAGTGCTGCCCCGCAACAAGGGCTGCAAATGCTGCCCCAGCGCTAGCGCCTGCTGCGTCGAGGTATTGCCGTAAGACAACACATCGACGCGGATACTGGCGAGAAATCGGGCGCGATAGGCCTCCAGGTCCCGGGGACCGAGAGCCGCAATGGCCGCCAGTTTTGCATCCTCATTCCAATACGGTGTGTAGAGTGCGTCCCGCAGGGCTCCCGGTAGATAGGTATAGGGCGCCTTGAGCTTGCTATTTTGCCAATTACGGATCATTCGCTGCTTGATGTCGTCAAAGCGCCCCGGATCTATCGGCGACCGCTGGATCTCATCGAGCATCAACTTCAGCAATTGCTCTTGCTTGTCGCTAAATCCGTCGATTGCAACATGCAGACCACTCCTGGAATGGCGAACCTCTGTGGTAAAACCGGCCAACAGGGCGGGGTATAACTTTGGGTTGAGCGAATCCGCCACGACCGCTGCATAAAGTTGCAACAACACCGCATGGCGCGCGCTGTCATTGGCCAGTGGACTGTGGAGACCGAGCCGCAGGCTGGCTCGCGGCGCGGCAAATTGTGGGTCGTCTCCATGCCACAAGCGCAGCTTGTCCAGATCCAGCAAGCGCTCTGGTGTCACTTCCGCCCGGCTGGCGACCTGGCGCTCGAAGTTTCCAGGGATGAAGGGGTTGGCCCGGGGCATGACAATGTCGGGATTGACTCCAGCCTCCTGCCATTGTTTCAACTGCGCGGCTCCCAGCGGGCGCACGGAATACGGCGTCTGATAGTGTGGTGACACCGCGTCGGCAGCAAGCCCTGGCCCGGTAACGGTCACCAGCACATTATCGGGCCTCAGCAGGGCGAGGAATTCAGCGTACAAAGCGGGATCGTATTCAGTCAGAGCATAGGGCCCTTGCAACACCATGGAGGGCGGGTAGTGCTCCAAAGCGCCTGCAACGCCCAGGACGTAATGGATATTCTCGCTTTTTTCCTGGAATTGAAACTGGATATCTGCGATCTGTCGCTGCTCTTCAAAGCGCTGCCTGTTGATTCCCTCGACAGCGATTCGATTAATGCCCTGGAACACCGCCTCTACTACCTGGTCGCGGGCCGCGAATCCCGCCTCAGTCAGGCTGATCGAAATGGTGAGGGCGCTTCCTCCGCGATATTCAAGGCCGGCCCCCGCCGCCAGTCCGTCAGCCCAGCCTTTGCTCTTGAGAAACTGCAGCAGGCTGCCCTCTCCCTCGTGCCCGAGCACATCGCCCAGCATATGCACTGGCTTGGCCTGCCAGGCAAGCCGTGATTCCGGCACCGGAAATACCATATCCAGTTTGCGTATATCCTGCTGAGGCGTAATGCGTACCTCCATCGGCAAGCTGTCCGGGCGGAACAGAGGCACCCCGATAGCGGTTGGCGTCAGCTCGCGATCCGGAACTGCCGCGAAGTGTTGCTCGACCATCGCCCGGAGCACCACGGTGGGCTCCGGGCCCAGCACCACCAGGTTCATGACATTAGCCGAATAACGGGACTCGTAGAAGGTTATCAGGTCGTCGCGAAGCTTTGCGCCGGGGCTTTCCGCGAGGGTATCAAGACTGCCAACGGAAAACTGTGCGAAGGGGTGTTCGGGATTGATTACCGCCTTGAATACATCCAATCCCCGCCGCGCCTCATCATTGTATTTGGCGCGATACTCGGACTCCACCGCGTGCTTCTCCCGATCGACATATTTGGCGGTAAACAGCGGGCTGATAAAAAACTGGCTGAAGCGATCCAGGGCCGGCTCAAGGTAGGGCGCACTGATGTCAAAAAAGTAGTTGGTATTTTCAAAGCTGGTAAAAGCGTTGTGCTGCCCGCCATGGGTGGCGATATATTCCTGGTATTCACCGGCGACGGGGAATTTTTCTGTACCGAGAAAAAGCATATGCTCAAGAAAATGTGCCAGCCCCTGGCGATCGGCCGGGTCATCCTGGCTGCCCGTAGCGACATTGAGGCTCACTGCGGCCTTTTTCGCTTCGGGATCTGAGATTACCAGTACCTGCAGGCGATTAGGCAGCTCGAAATATTGATAGCTTCGCTGGTCGTTGGGGCTCTGAACAACTTCACCGGAAAATTCTTGCGCGGGTGTCGCCGCAGTCTCGGGGAGTGTGGAATTGCAGGCCGCCAGTGACAGCACCAGCCCTAACAGAAAAACGCGACAGTAATGCAGCTTCATTCGGTGATGGTCTCCGCCTCAAGGATGGCATTCCTTCTCGGCCAGGATTGCAGCAGTGCTTTGATCAGGGTAGTCAGGGGTATTGCGAAAAACACGCCCCAGAGCCCCCACAAACCGCCGAACACCAACACACCGAGAATAATTGCTATTGGGTGCAAATTGACTGCTTCAGAAAACAGCAGCGGGACCAGTACGTTTCCGTCCAGGGCCTGGATGATACCGTACACAATAATCAGGGTGAAAAAATCGTTGGTCCACCCCCACTGGAAAAACCCCACCAGCGCTACCGGAATGGTTACCACCGCTGCTCCTATATAGGGAATTAGCACCGAGAGACCCACCAGCAGGCTGAGCAGCGCCGCGTAAGCCAGGCCCATAATCGAAAACGCCACGTAGGTAACCAGGCCTACCACCAGAATTTCTATCGCTTTACCCCGGGCGTAATTGGCCACCTGCTCGTTCATTTCTATCCAGACCTTGTGCATCAGGGGCCGCTCGGCCGGCAGGAACGCTGCCATCCAGGCAAGAATTTTATCCTTATCCAACAACATGAAAAATACCAGGATAGGCACCAGCACCACATAAATCATGATCCCCACGACATTGGGCAGTTTTGATACCGAGACACTCAGCACCTTCTGGCCCATGCGTGTAAACTCCTCACTCGCAAGGGTCGCCCATTGCGCCAGTTGCTTCTCGCTGATGATCCCGGAAAACGTCTGCTGCAAGCCAATCAGTGACTCCTGCACAGCGGCCAGCATGCCGGGAAACTCATTGAACAAAGCCAGCATCTGCCGCCATGCCAGCGGGATAACGAACACCAGCATCACCAGGAAACCACCAACGAAGAGGACATAGGTGAGACAAAGAGCCGCCAGGCGAGGCATACCCCAGCGCTGCAGGCTCGCTACCAGGCCCTCGAGCAGAAAGGCGAAGATGGCACTGGCGACAAACGGCGCCAACACATTGCCGAGAGTCATCATCAATACCAGAATGACCATGATCAACAGAAACAGGATCAAGGCCTCTTCATCGGCAAAAATCTGTTGGTACCAGCGACTAAAAACTTTCAGCATATAAACTCGATTCCAGCAATCGGGACGATCCGCTCGGGGGCAGCAACAACCCGCCCCTGATTCCATCCTCGCAAACAACACGCTCCCATGCCGTCAAAGGGAACAATTCGACAAATTCACAATCTTAAGAATTTCGGGATCGATTTGTGAACGCCACGGGACACCCGGCTTGCCAAGCGACAAACGGCACCATGGTTTATTGCTTTTGCAACAAGTAACTATAGATGCCATCAGTCTCTGACGACTCCAGCAACAGGTGGCCACTGTGCTCGCAAAATACGCGAAAGTCGCGCACTGACCCCGGATCAGAAGCAAGGACCCGCAGGGTCTGTCCAGGCTCCAGCTGGTTGAGCTGTTGCTTG
>JAHEGP010000152.1 GCA_024645065.1 Cellvibrionales bacterium
GAGCGATGCCAGGCTTGTGGTTGAGTATGACGGCCGGCCGAAATTCGAAAAAATTTCGGGCACCAGTGTGAGTTATGCCGTCAACACCGGGGCCCAGGTGCTAAAAATCAACGGCCGATACTACGCTGTTGATAACGGCGTCTGGTTCACTGCGGGTTCCGCCACCGGACCATGGGAGGTGGCAGACGAGGTGCCCGAGCAGGAGATCGCGAAAATTCCTCCCAGCTCTCCGGTGTACAACACGACTTACGTACATGTCTACCAGTCCACGCCGCAGGTGGTTTATGTGGGTTATACCCCGGGCTATTTGTGGTCGTTTCCCTATTATGGTGTACCGGTGTATGGAACCGGCTGGTATTACCCACCCTACTGGGGGCGCTACTATTACCCGCGCCCACCGACCTGGGGATTGCATGTGGGTTACAACCCATGGACCGGCTGGAACTTCGGCGTCAGCTGGAGCAACGGCTTTTTCAGTATGGGTGCCCGTTGGGGCGGTGGTTATGGCTACTATCGCCCCGGTCGCTGCTGCGGTGGTTGGTATGGGGGTGGTTATCGCCGGCCACCCATCGTCATCAACAATACCGGCAACATCAATATTGGCAACACCATCAATATCGGTAATCGCAACCATATCGGCCGGCAGGTCAATACTAATATCAAGCTGAACCAGGCGAACATCCGCAACCGCAACATTTACCAGCGGCCGGAAAACCGCGCCCGGGTCGCCGATCGAAACCTTGCCCAGAGCAACCTGCAGCGGGCTCGTAGTGCCAGTGGCCGTGAGAACAACGTGTTCGCGGGCAGCAATGGCGAGGTAGCGCGCAGGGTGGGTAGCCAGTGGCAAACCCGTGACAATGGCAAGTGGCAGGCGAATCCCGAACTGAATAAAAAGGTGAGCCCGCAAACCCGCGATCAGTTGCAGCAGCGGGCGCAGCAGGCCACGCCAGAGCAGCGTCAACAGGCGGCGGCCAGGGCCGAGCAGGCCAAGCTAAGGGCGCAACAGGCCCAACAACAAGCAAAGCAGGCCACTCCACAACAACGCCAGCAGGCTCAACAAGCCACTGCCCAACAACGCCAGCAGGCGCAACAGCGAGCCCAACAGGCCACTGCCCAGCAGCGCCAGCAGGCGCAACAGCGGGCCCAACAGGCCACTGCCCAACAGCGCCAGGCTGCGGCGCGTGCGGCTCAGGAGCGTCAGCAATACCAACAGCGACAGTACCAGCAAGGCCAGGTGCAGCCCGCAAACCGGCGCCAGGAATTCAACCGTGACTACAGCGCGCGCCGGGCAGGTGCATCCAGGGAGCAGAGTATGCAAGGTGCGCAGGGTGGGGGGCAATTCAACCGCGGTGGTGGAAACTTCAACCGCTGACCACTTGGCGCCTGCCTTGCGCAGTAGGTCAGGCGGGCGTCAGTTAGCAGGGCTCGGCGATTGCATGGCGAAGCGGCGAAGCTGACCGCCAGCGCAGCTTCAGTCGTCTCCGGTCAGAGCTCTCAGATGGGCGCTGACGCTTCGTGCCAGGGCATGCAGGTGATAACCCCCCTCCAGGCTGGAGGTGACCCGACCGGAGGCATGTTTATTGGCAAGTTCCATAAGCTCACCGGTGACCCAGGCATAATCGGATTCAAGCAGGTTGAACTGGGCCATTGGATCCTCCCGATGACCGTCGAAGCCTGCCGAAATCACGATCAACTCGGGAGCAAAGCTGTCGATAGCCGGCAACCAGGATGCGATAATCGCTTCACGAAACCTGGTGCCATCGGTGCCGGCTGGTAGCGGCGCATTGACGATGTTGGCTACCCGGGTGTCGTACCCCGTATGGGGATAAAACGGATGCTGGAAGGTCGAGCAAAACAGCACTTTGTCATCACCGGAAAAAATGTTTTCGGTGCCATTGCCGTGATGCACATCGAAATCGACGATCGCAACCCGCTTCAGGCCATGTTCAGCGATTGCATGGGCTGCCCCAACCGCGACGTTATTGAAAAAACAGAACCCCATGGTTTTGGCGCGCTCGGCATGGTGACCCGGTGGCCGCACCGCACAAAAAGCCTGATCGTTGGCGCCACTCATCACCAGATCGACGGCGAGAATATTGGCACCGGCAGCACGTAACGCCGCATCCAGGGAAAACGGGTTCATTGCTGTGTCGCCGTCCAGCCAGGTGAGTCCATTGGCGGGGGAGCGTGCAAATACCTGGTCGACATAATCCGCATCGTGTACTCGAAGTAGCTGCTCCCGGCTCGCCAGCGGTGCATCGTATTGGGTCAATACCATCATCAGGCTGGAGGCGATGAGGCGGTCGTTGATGGCATCCAGTCGCGCCGGTTGCTCGGGATGATGAGCTCCCATCGCATGTTGGTGGCACTGTTGATGCGTGATGTAGGCGAGGCTCATGGAACGCTCCTTGCGAATGGTATTCGGATCACGGTATCTTATCAGGGTGTGGAAGACGTCGTCTTGAATTTTTCACGCCAACCCCAGCGCGGCGCAAGCCCGGGTGTGGATAGCGGCTACCAGGGAAGGTCCGGGGAACTGCACAATACGCCTCAATAGCGTTGGATAACGCATCGCCAGGCTTGTCAGCCAGAGTGGACGCTCATGCAAAAACACTATTTATCCAGCGTATTTGAACCCGCTTCCATCGCGATCATCGGCGCTTCCGAGCAGGAGCACAGCGTCGGTGAACTGCTGCTCAAGAACATCCAGCAGGGCGGGTTTCAGGGGCCGATATTTCCGGTAAACCCCAAGTATGAGGAAATTGGCGGGCTGAGTTGCTACGCCAGTGTCAAAAAGATCAAGCGTAAAGTCGAACTGGCTATCATTGTCACTCCGGCGCGTGCGGTCGCCAAAGTCCTGCGCGATTGTGGCGAGCATGGTGTTTCCGCCGCTATCATTCTCTCCGCCGGTTTCGCCGAGGCTGGCAAACGCGGCAAGGCGTTGCAGAGCGAAATTCTCGATATTGCCCGCTCCTACAACATCCGTATGGTCGGACCCAACTGCCTTGGCGTCATGCGCCCGGCAATCGGCATGAATGCGACTTTCACCAAGAGCGAAGCGCGGGAAGGCCGCATTGCCCTGGTGGCCCAATCGGGGGCATTCTGCAGTGCCCTGCTGGACTGGGCAGAGAGCAACGGGTTTGGCTTTTCAGCGGTGGCGTCACTGGGCGGCGCCGCGGACGTTGGTTTTGGCGATGTGCTGGAGTACCTGGCCGTCGACTACCGCACCGACAGTATCCTGCTCTATGTCGAAGGGATCAACAACGCTCGCAGCTTTATCAGCGGCCTGCGGGTGGCGGCACGCCTGAAGCCCGTTATCGTTGTCAAGTCGGGTCGCAACGAAAGCGCCACCAGAGCGGCCGTATCCCATACTGGCTCAATGGTGGGGCGTGACAATGTCTTCGATGCGGCGATCCAGCGTGCCGGTGCGGTGCGCGTAAAGTCGGTTAACGAGCTGTTTTCGGCGGCCCGTTTACTGGGCTCAGGGGCGCGGGTAAAGGGCGCTCGACTGGCAATAGTCACCAATGGTGGCGGTCCTGGCGTGATGGCGGCCGACCGAGCCGCCGACCTTGGCGTTCCCCTGGCCGAACTGAGCGAGAACTCGATCAAGCAGTTGAGCGAAGTGCTGCCCGAGTACTGGTCACATGCAGACCCGGTCGACGTTTTGGGAGATGCCAACGCCGAGCGCTATGGCGCGGCGACCAAAATCGTACTGGCAGATCCGGGGGTCGATGGCGTGCTGGTGTTGCTGGCACCTCAGGCGATGACTGACCCGGACGCCTGCGCCGAGGCAGTGATCAATGTGGCGGCGAAATCGGACAAGCCGGTACTGGCCTGCTGGATGGGTGAGGGCCTGGTGGCCAGGGGTCGCTCGCGGTTTGATGTTGCCGGTATCGCCCATTTTAACAGCCCTGAAACCGGAGTGGAGGCGTTCGGCTATCTGGCCAGTTACCGCGCCAACCAGAAAATACTGCTGGAAACGCCGGCCCCGCTGTCGCAAAGGCGCTCGCCGGATGTTGATAGCGCCCGCCTGATTATCGAAAATGCCATGTCGGAGCGTCGCCATGTATTGAGCAGCGTCGAGGCAAAGGCGGTCCTCAGCGCGTTCCGTATTCCCATCTCGCCGAGCATCAATGTCACCACCCCCGCCGAAGCGCTGGTGGCGGCGCAAACCGTTGGACTGCCGGTGGCGATGAAGATCAATTCTCCCGATATTCCGCATAAAACCGACGTGGGTGGCGTGCAGTTGAATATTATTGAAGCTCCGGGTGTGCGCACGGCATTTCGTGAAATCATGGAAAATGTCAAGCATAGCCAGCCCGGAGCGGATATCCTCGGAGTCACCGTGGAGCGAATGCAGGTGCGCCCCCACGCCCGCGAGGTGAGGATCGGCATCAGCCACGATGAGGTATTCGGGCCGGTGATCAGCTTTGGTATAGGTGGCACCGAGGTCGAAATTTTTGCCGACTGCAATATCGCCCTGCCGCCCCTCAATAACTACCTCAGTCTCAGCCTGGTCGAGGGCACCCGGGCGGCACGCTTGCTGCGCCGGTTTCGCAACCTGCCGGAGGTCAATTTTGAACAGCTGCTGGACATATTGAAAGGGGTTTCCGAGATCAGTTGTGAACTGCCCGAAATCCAGGAGCTGGATATCAACCCACTGCTGATCGATGAAACCGACGCCATTGTTGCCGACGCCCGGATTGTGGTGAGTTCCCGCCATACCGGTACTGCGCGCTACGGCCATATGGCGATTCACCCCTATCCCCATGAACTGGTATCACACTGGCAGTTGGCCAATGGCACTGACGTGGTGGTGCGGCCCATTCGACCAGAGGATGCCCGGATTGAGCAGGAATTCGTCCAGAACCTTTCCTCGGAAAGCAAGTATTTCCGCTTTATGCAGACGATGGAGGAGTTGACCCCGGCCCTGCTGGCCCGCTTCACTCAAATCGATTACGACCGGGAAATGGCGCTGGTGGTCGTCGCTAACGAGGGACAGCCGGGCGCGCACTTGCTGGGTGTCGCTCGCTATATCACCAATCCGGATCGCCGCTCCTGCGAGTTTGCCCTGACTGTTGCCGACGGTATGCAGCGCCAGGGCATAGGCCGCGAACTGATGCGGCGCCTCATGGGCCTGGCGAGGGCTCGTAATATCGACGTCATGGAGGGCGAGGTGCTGAGTAACAACACCAAAATGCTGGCCCTTTGCACCCGCCTCGGTTTTCGCATTGTGCGCACCGAAGAGAGGGACGTGGTAAAAGTGCGCCGCCATCTCAACGACTGATTGCGACGCGGGTTTTTCAGGTTTTGCACGCGGGCCGCTCAGAGCCGCCGGTGGCGGCCGCAAGTGGCCCGCAGGTCTGCTAGCGCCTCAGGTCCCGGACCTCGTTACCAATTTGCTTCATCCTGGTCGCTGCGTAAATCATCATGCCGGCAATCACCAGCGCCGTGATGCCAATAATCCAGGACAGGGTAGCGACACCCGCGCCAGGCCAAAGCAAGAGCACCAGGCCAACGATAGCGGCGACAATGCCGATGAGGCGAAGGGTTGAACGCTCCGGGTCTGCGGCGTCGAGTTGTCGGCTGAGGAAAAAGCTTCGTATGCCGGTGTACAACATCCAGGCGCCGAATAAAACCAGCAGGATTTTTGCCGAGCCCGGCCAGAACAGCAACACCGCACCGATCAGCAGACTGACGATAGCCTCTCCCCAAAAGCTCTGTCCGTTGAGTGCACGGCGCGCCTGCAAGATGCTCAAAATTCCATCTGCGATAAAGAATACACCCACCAGACGCACCAGTAGCGCCATGCTCTGGCCGGGCCAGAACAGGGCGCAAAGGCCGAGGATGACCAGCAACAGTGCCTTTACCAGCAAGGCCTGGCGAAAATCGCCCAGGCCCTGCCGTACCCCCGAGCCCAGGGCGCCAGCCGCTTGCATTAATTCCTCCCGTTGCAGTTGTTCACGGGTGTTTGGTTCAATCGGTTCCATGTGCAGACCTCGCTAATTGTTCTTGTGCCGGGCCAGTTTGCCAGTATTCGCACTCAAACGCGATACGTGCATCGCATTGTCGCCTCCGGGGGCGCTGCCCGGAGGGCCCTGGATGTCAGCTGGGTCGAGCGCATGAACCTGGACATCATGGAATGTCACTGTCGCAGGTTGCGCCCCCTGATGCCGCCGCAAGCGACGGCTGGCGCTGGTACTGCCGGCAATTTATAGTAGGGGCCAGGCTCAGCGCATTCGCCAGCGGACGAAAGTAGAGGCAACAGTCATGAGTGTTTACGATGTGGTTCCCGTCAGCGTATCCGATTATCGCAGGCGCGCCCGCTGGCGCTTGCCGAGATTCCTGTTCGATTATATCGACGGTGGCGCCAATGACGAGACTACCATGGCAAGGAATATCAGCGATTTTGCCTGCTACCAGTTAAGGCAGCGAGTGCTGCGCGACGTTTCCCAGGTCGATACCGCAACCACGCTCCTGGGGCATGCCGCGGCCTTGCCGATAGCACTGGCACCGGTCGGTATGGCGGGTATGATGGCCCGTCGCGGCGAAGTGCAGGCCGCGCGAGCTGCGCAACGGGCTGGCATCCCGTTTAGTGCGTCGACGGTAGGGATCTGCCCGGTGGAGGAAATACAGGCGGCCCTGCGCGCGCCGTTCTGGTTCCAGCTTTATATGCTGCGCGACCGCGACTTTGTCCTGCAAATGCTGGCCCGGGCCGAAACTGCCGGCTGTGACACCCTGGTGTTCACGGTCGACCTGCCGGTTGCTGGTATGCGGCTGCGGGATTTTCGCAATGGTATGCTCGGGGGCGGCATCAAGGGCAAGTTGTCCCAGGTCGCACAGTTGCTCACCAGTCCCGGCTGGGTGTGGGACGTGGGTATCAAGGGCAAGCCCCATAGTTTCGGAAACCTCAGTGACAAGGTTGCAGACCCGGAAGACCTGCAATCCTATAAAGCCTTCGTCGATTCACAGTTTGATCCTGCCGTCACCTGGCAGGACATTCGCTGGTTGCGGGATCACTGGCAGGGCAAGCTGCTGCTAAAGGGGTTGATGGAGGTGGATGATGCACGGGCCAGCGTCGACAGTGGTGCCGACGGGGTGGTGGTTTCCAATCATGGTGGTCGCCAACTCGACGGCATCGCGTCGAGTATCAGTAAGCTACCCGCGATTGCGGAGGCGGTGGGGGAACAAATTGAGGTCTATCTGGATGGAGGGGTGCGCAGCGGTATCGATGTGGTCAAGGCACTTGCGCTGGGTGCCCACGGGGTCATGCTGGGGCGCCCCTGGGTATGGGCGATGGCAGCCCGGGGCGAACAGGGCGTGTTCGACATGCTGGATGTGTTCCGGCGCGAAATAGCGACGGCGATGGCGCTCGTCGGGGTCAACCGGGTTGATCAATTGAACGCTGAGCTGATTGAATCCGGGCGTGGGTTCAATTGATGCCGGGCAAGGCAAACCGGATTGACGGGGGCTGCACATGCGCAAAACCAGCGAGCTTATCTGGCAGGATGCCCAGCATCAGGTGTTGTTCGAGATTCTCGACCAGATCAAACAACCCGGCTCGGATCGTGAGGTCTTGTGCCAGCTCAGGGACTACGCCGAGTACCATTTTGCCCTCGAGGAGCAGTATATGCTGCAGCTCGATTTTCCCGGGCGAGGGGCGCATATGCGGGCGCATGAACGCTTTCGGCAAGAAATAATCCAGTTGCTGGAAGAGATTGATGAGCCCAACGCCCTGGATCGCGATATCATATCGACATTTCTCACCGAATGGCTGACCCGGCACGTTTTCGGTATCGACAA
>JAHEGP010000153.1 GCA_024645065.1 Cellvibrionales bacterium
TGTCGGACTTGGGGGTTCGTAGCGAGGCGAGTGGGAAAGCGAGTACATTTTGACGCGATTTTGAGGCGCATAGTGGGGCTATGTAACGAGAAATCCCGTCAAAATGGGCCGGTGTCCCGCCGCCGCAGTAGAATCAGTCTAAGTCCGACAGACTCCTGCGTAATATTCACCCATTCCTGGCGCTCCCGCTCAGGCTGGAGAATGGGTGGATCTCACAATACCGGACCAACGATTGCGAGCGCATTGTTGCAAAGGCGCCGGGTCCATTTCCATGACGCCACGGTGTCGAGAGTGATCTCCCTGGAATCCGCCTGATAGTCCGCCTGTCTTTTTCGCAGGTCCGCGGTAAGGGCAGGATCATGGAAAAGGATATTGTTTTCGTAATTCAGGTCGAAACTACGGCGATCCATATTGGCCGAGCCTATCAGGGTGATCTGCGAATCTACCGTCATGGTTTTCGCATGCAGCAAGCCGCGCTGGTACTCGAATATTTTCACCCCGGCGGCCAACAACTCAGCATAGTAACTTTTGCTGGTGGCTCCGACTGCGAAATCGTCATTGCGCGCCGGGATAATGATCGAGGTTGCTACGCCGCGATTGGCGGCGGCGCAAAGCGCAGCCTGCATGGGAGCATTGGGTACGTAATAGGGGGTGGTGATGAACAACTCCCTGCGCGCCGCGTTCATCACAGATTCAAACATTTCCGGCATCGCCGAATTGCGAACGGTCGGGCCGGTGCCGATAACTTGCGCGGTGAACCCGGGCGGTGACGGTTCCAGGGATTCCTGCAAAACGCTGGTGATGTCCTCGTCGACGTTAGCCATCCAGTCGCTGGCGAAGAGATGTTGATTCTGGCGAACAATCGGGCCCTCGAAGCGAATCACTGAATCCACCCATGGAGCATATTTCGCTTTTGGCAAAAAAGCGGGGTCGGCGCAGTTCTGGCTGCCGCAATAGGTGACCCGGTTGTCGATTACCAGTATTTTACGGTGATCCCGCAAATCGATGCGCCCCTCGAATACCCGAACCAACGGATTTCCAATTTTCAGTGAAGTGGCCGTTTGAACTCCGGCGGCTTTCATCGCCTGCCATTGCTGGCTGTTCACCATATCGCGCGAACCAAGGTCATCTACCATCGCGCGGCAGGTCACCCCCCGCTGTGCCGCGCGTTTTAGTGCCTCGGCCATCCTGGTGCCATTGTTATCGGTCAACCAGATGTAAAACATCAGGTGCACGTGTCGGGTGGCAGCATCGACATCTGCAATCATTTCAGTTATCGCGGCGTCGGAATCCTGCATCAGCTTTCCGCGGTTGCCTCCTACCGGCGCGTAGCCGTTAATCGACTCTCCCACCTTGAAGATCGGGTCGAATAGCTCGGGGACGTGCCCTGGCACCTCCCACCCGGGCGTGTTCTCGGGCCGAGGAAGCATCGCATTGACCTGTTTCAGTCTATCGATTCGCCGCTTCCCGACCTTGGTTTCGCCGAGAAAAAGGTAGGCGATTACGCCCACATATGGAGCTGCGAGAACCACTATCAGCCATGCAGCCCGGGACTCGGGTTGGCGGTGCGGCCTGAGCAAAATCCTGATGGTGCAGGCTCCACAGATAATGATATGAGCGATCAACCAGAACATTCGCAACTCCTTTCGACACGCCCTGAAGGCCGCTACCGGCATTTTACCGTCGCCTCGCCGGGGGTAAAGCTCTGCCAGAAACCATCAGGCCAATGTTTACAGCGCCTTGCGGAGATCTTCACGAACCGGTGCGAAGGGAGCCCCGCTTATATAAACGTCGGCTCGATGATATGCAGCCGTCTGTCGCTGGCGAGGCTGGAGCGTCAAGCGTTGTACTGCATGCTAACGCGCATCGGTGGAGTAATCTACCGGGGAGCGGGACTACTACGGAAGTTGCAGCGGATAGCGCATGGGCGACATAGGCTGCCTACCAGCGTTAATAAAGAGTGGATAACGAGAAAACCGGGCTTGGGCAGCCCGGGAATTTGATTGGCTGGCGCGGTGCCGGCCTCAGAGGGAGCTGTTGTGCGGGGACGGCTAGCGCCATCCCCGTTCAATACTCCGCTTACTAGTTGCGAATCGCCCGATCCAGCAAGCTCTTCAGGCGTTGCACTTCGATGGTCTGGTAGCCGATATTGGATGCGGACAGCGAGCCGCCAGCCTGGAAGGGGTAGTCCTTGATGGTGGCAAAGAACTTCTGCACAAAGCCCTGCGCCGGCACCATCAGCCACATATTGTCAGCGTACCATCTGGTGTACATGCCCGATCCGTCATAAGCATGCTCGAAGGGATCAGCACGCAGGTTGGTGATGACAGGCCAGGCAGGCGTTTGGCGAAGGGCTACGTTGATAGCGCCTTCTTCGATACCGAACGCTACTTTCCAGTCGTCGACCCGAATCGCGTTCAACATACCACTGGCGGCGAAGTACATGATTTCCCGGCGTGGGCCTTTTTCAGCCTTGCCCTGGAAGTAAGGCATAAAATTATAGCCATCGAGATGTACCCGAAATTTCTTGCCGTTGGCCTTGTAGCCATCTTTTGACGCCAGCTTCTCC
This sequence comes from Cellvibrionales bacterium, assembly GCA_024645065.1. Taxonomy (GTDB): domain Bacteria; phylum Pseudomonadota; class Gammaproteobacteria; order Pseudomonadales; family JAHEGP01; genus JAHEGP01. The sequence goes on from JAHEGP010000153.1 coordinate 2,570, forward strand.
TTGACATCCGGCACGCCAGCCGCTGCGAGGAAGGTGGGCATCCAGTCTTCCTGGCTCATGATATCGTTGTAAATGGTGCCCGGCTTGATGGTGCCCGGCCACCGCACCATCTGGGGTACACGCATGCCACCTTCCCAGGTTGTGCCCTTTTCACCACGGTAGGGAGTCGCGCCACCATCCGGGAAGGTAAACTTCTCGGCTCCGTTGTCGGTGGAGAACACCACGATGGTATTGTCCTCGACACCCAGTTTCTTCAGATGATCGAGGAAGCTGCCGACCATGTCGTCGAGTTCCTTCATGCCGTCAGCATAGAGGCTGATGCCGGTCACGCCGCGGTACTTTTCCTGCAGGCGCGTCCACACGTGCATCCGGGTGAAGTTCATCCAGACGAAAAACGGCTTCTTGTCCTTGACCGACTTTTCCATGAACTTCTTGGCCGCACCACCAAACTCTGAATCCACGTGTTCCATGCGCTTTCTGGTCAGCGGACCGGTATCCTCGATTTTGCCATCGGCGAAGGAATGGATGACACCGCGCGGGCCAAACTTCTTGTGAAAGGCCGCGTCTTTCGGGTAGTAGTAGGTTTCCGGCTCTTCTTCCGCATTCAGGTGGTAGAGGTTGCCGAAGAACTCATCGAAGCCGTGATTGGTGGGCAGGTGCTCATCCTGGTCGCCCAGATGGTTCTTGCCAAACTGACCAGTGGCATAGCCCTGCTCCTTGAGCAGGTCTCCTATGGTCGGGGCCCAATCGGGAATACCGTGGTCAGAGCCGGGCATTCCGATGGTCAGAAGACCGGTCCGAAAGGGTTGCTGACCAAGGATGAATGACGCCCGCCCCGCTGTGCACGACTGTTGCGCATACATATCGGTGAACAGGGCTCCCTCGTTGGCAATCGAGTCAATATTGGGAGTGGTGTAACCCATACCGCCACGGTTGTAGGCACTGGAATTCCAAACGCCGACATCATCGCCCCAAAGCACCAGGATATTGGGCTTTTCTGCAGCCAGGGATTTGATGGGAAGCAACAAAATTAACGACATTATAGCTGTGTGCCACACTCGTCGATACATCGGTATTTCTCCTTATCTAGTTATTAATGACCGCATTGAAACACCTCGAAAAGCAGAGCGCAATAGCCATAACACTTTTTGTAAATCCAGGATGGTCAGGTGCGGCGCCACGCCACCGACGACAGCGACTCTGAAAGGTTGGGATAGCTGTGCCTTTACCCGGCAGGCCACTACCAGCGGGAGCCAACACTCGCTTGGGACGGTTCACCATGATAGAGCAGTTCACTTCGAAAAATTCACCAGAACCGTTACAATGAACCGGTCACTGGAGGAAATGGTAATGACCAGTTTCAGTCGCAGCATGCGCTACAAGGGTAAAGTCGAGGAGGACAGCTATTTTGCCAGGCTCGACAAGGATCGAGTTGCTGCACTTCGCGAACAGGAAGCGCGCGCCGGCGACGCCGGCCAGCCCGCAGCTGATGCCGTCAAACACAAGTCTGGCGATGGCAACCCGCCTGCCGGCCCGTCCGCCGGCAGGCAAAAGGATTGCTAATAAGGGCCCGGCCTCTAAATCGGGATGGGTCTAGGGTGAGTCCCCTTCCAGCAATGCCGGGGGCGCTCCTGCCATGAGCCCTATCAAGCTGGCCCTTTTGACCACGGTCCAGCCCCGGGGGACATTAAATAGCATCCAATTCGGTGTCACCCCAGGCTTCGCCTCAAGCGCCTCCTGTTGGGGCGCCGCGCCCTGCCAGGCATTCCCTGGCGGAGAAGGGCCGGCAATTACTGTCGCTGCGATCGTTTTTCGACCTGATTGATGAGAGCCACGTTGGATGTAACCATCGCACCGGACTGACTGCCATGACTTCTGCCCGGCCATCGAGAACAACCAGAGGAGTTTTCAGTATCCTGAGCCGCCTGATACCCTGGATATTTCTATGCTCGATTCCTGTGCTCTCGGTTTCCAGCTGTTCCGTTGCGCCCAGGGGAAGCGTGGCCGATCGGACCCAGGTGATATCGGTCATCGAGCTCTCCCGGGAGCCGGTGCAGCCGGAACCGCGGGATACGCTGAGACTGGTCAGCGTCAATCTCGCCCACGGCCGCCAGGTCAGCATCAACCAGCTGCTGGTCTCCACGCAGACAACCTGCCGCAATCTCGACGCCGTCGCCTCATTTCTCGTCAAGGTTGAAGCCGATGTGGTCGCCCTGCAGGAAGCCGACAGTCCCTCGCTATGGAGTGGCGGCTTTCATCACGTTGACTACCTGGCGCAGCAATCGCGCTTGCCACGGTATGCTTACACCGAACACGCACAGTTGTGGATCGGCAATTATGGCACCGCCATAATGTCCCGACTTCCAATCAAGTCGGCTATCGGGCATACCTTCCCTTCAACGCCTCCCACAGCCAGCAAGGGTTTCACGCTGGTGGAGGTCGAATGGCCGACCGGCCACGGTAAATCCAGGCTGGTCGATATCGTGTCTGTGCACCTGGATTTTTCCCGCAAGACGGTGCGCAGGCAGCAGCTTGACGAACTGGTGAGGATACTGAAAACGCGCAATAAACCGCTTATTATCATGGGTGATTTCAATAGCGAGTGGTTGGCTGAGCAGTACCTGGTGGACAGTTTTGCCGATCGTTCCGAACTCCATGTTTACCAATCCGGCAGCGAAGACCTGGACACTTACAAGGACAAGCGACTCGACTGGATACTACTTACCCGGGACCTCGAGTTTGACAGCTACCGGGTTGCCACTGAAGTGCTGTCCGATCATCGTGCTATTGTTGCTTCGATTCGCATCAAACCCGACTGAGGAATAGCGCTGTTGTTTACCGCGCCCCCTCTACTGTTGTTGCTACCATTCATTCTGTTACTGGCCGCCTGTGCTTCAGCCCGAGCAAGACCCCTGTGCTGCCGATCGCCTCAAAATCACAGACCGCCCTCCCTTGCACGCAGTCGTTGATCGGGATGTTTCCGAGCATCAGCCCAGGCGCCGCCGAGGCAGTACCGAATCAATCAACGTTCGCTAGCTGAAGCTTTCTCCGCTCGCAGCAAGGGATTCGAGCAGCGCAGCGGGCTGCCAGAAGTCATCACCGCCAAGCTTTTGGTAGTGCCGCAGTTTTTTCAGCACCTCGTCCAGCCCGAGGCGGTTGGCATAGTACATCGGCCCGCCACGGTACACTGGCCAGCCATACCCGTAGACGTAAGCCACATCGATATCACTGGCTCGCAGGGCAATACCCTCGTCCAGTATTTTTGCGCCCTCGTTGATCATTGGTAACAGGCAGCGCTCGAGGATTTCTTCTTCGGAGATCGTCCGCTGCTCGATCCCCTCTCTGGCCGCCAGCTGCTGGAACAGTTCGCCGACCAGGGGAGCCGGAGTCGGTTTGCGCGCCTCATCGTAGTCGTAGAATCCGGCGCCGGATTTCTGCCCGAACCGACCCAATTCGCAGAGGCGGTCCTTAACCGTAGCGCCATTGGAAGTTTCCTTGTTCCAACCGATATCCAGGCCGGCGAGGTCGGCCATCTGGAACGCCCCCATGGGAAACCCAAAGTCGTACAGCACCTTGTCGATCTGCTCTACCGGCGCCCCTTCGAGCGCCAGTAGATTGGCCTGCTCCTGGCGTTTGAAGAGAATGCGGTTACCCACAAAGCCATAACACACGCCAACCAGCACCGCGACCTTGTTGATGCGCCTGGCAAAGGCCATGCAGCTTTTGATAACCGCCGGTGAGGTCTTATCCCCGCGCACCACCTCGAGCAGCCTCATGACATTGGCCGGGGAGAAAAAGTGCAGGCCGATCACCCACTCCGGGCGGCCGGTCGCGGCCGCAATTTCGTTGAGGTCCAGTGCCGATGTATTGGAAGCGAGAATCGCGCCTTGTTTGGCGACGCCATCCAGGCGCGAAAAGATATCCTTTTTGACGTCCATATTCTCGAACACCGCCTCGATGACCAGGTCGCAATCGGCCAGGTCGTTCAAGTCCAGCGAGCCGCGAATCAGGCGGCAGCGCTGCTCTACCTCAGCTTCACTGATGCGTCCCTTGCGGGCTGTATTCTCGTAGTTCCTGCGAATAACACCCTGGCCTCGCTCCAGTGCCGCCTGACTGGTCTCAATCTGGATCACCGGAATCCCGGCATCGGCGATCGTCATGGCGATTCCGCCGCCCATCGTGCCGGCGCCAATCACGCCGACCCTGGCAATCGGCATCTCCGCCAGGTCCCTGTCGATACCCGGTATCTTGCCAGCCTGACGCTCGGCAAAGAAAAAGTACTGCTGGGCCGCAGCCTGGGGCCCGGTGAGCAGTTCCATAAACAGGCGGGTTTCGGTCTTCATGCCCTCGTCGAAAGCTTGTGAAACCGCTGCTTCGATGCAGCGAATATTGTACTCGGGAGCAATAAAACCACGCTTCTTGTGGGCGATTGCCCTGCGCGCTGCTGCAAACACATCCGGGTTCTGTCTCGCGGACTCGAGCCTGTCATCGCTGTCACGTATCCGGGGATGCGGCCCTCCATGCGCGGCTTTTTCCCGGGCAAAGGCAATGGCTTCCGCGCGCAGGTCACCCTCGACAAGCCTATCGACCAGGCCGCTATCAAGTGCATCCGCTGCCGCAACCGGGTTGCCCGTCGTAACCATGTCGAGTGCCTTTTCCACACCCACCAGTCGTGGCAGGCGCTGGGTACCGCCGGCGCCCGGCAGCAGGCCCAGCTTGACCTCCGGCAACCCGAGCCGGGTATCTGGAAGCGCGCAGCGGTAGTGGGCCGCCAGGGCCACTTCCAGGCCGCCGCCCAGCGCAGTACCGTGAATAGCTGCTACGACGGGCTTGGTCGAATCATCCAGCGCCGCCAGCACACCATGTAGCTGCGGTTCCCTCGGACCACCGGCGAACTCGGTGATGTCGGCTCCGGCGATAAAGGTGCGCCCACTGCAGATGATCACCAGCGCGTCGACGGCCTTATCGGCGAGGGCTTTTGCAAGGCCATCCCTGAGTCCCTGCCGCACGCCCTGACTCAGGGCATTGACCGGCGGGTTGTTCAAGCTTATCACGGCAACACCGTCTTCCACGCTGTAGTCAGCCATTGCTGTTAAAGCGATCACGCTTGCTCTCCTGGCGTTCATTCTATCCTCGCTTGGCTTGGCGTCGATCCACGCAGACGCACTGTTGGCAGACGCACTGTTGGCAGACGCACTGTTGGCAGACGCCAAGGCTA
>JAHEGP010000010.1:0-4276 GCA_024645065.1 Cellvibrionales bacterium
TGAGCTCCCGGAGTTGGGCTGGCGCCCTGGCAGCTTGATGAAAAAAGCCTCCTGCCTTTTTCAAAACACAAAAAGCAAACAACGTGGTTTTTGCCTTTCTCACAAAATCAAAGGCTTAAAAGCCTACTATTTTGCCGAAACGTCCCTGTTTCGGTGCAGGCGGTCGAAATTCGGCGAATTTCAACCCTGCTAGAAATGCAAGCGTCGTGGCACCGATTCAGACTTCACCCGCAGACCCGCCGCGCGCAACTCCTCGATCAAGAGTCCGGCTTCTTCCTTGCTGAGAAAGCTGCCCAGTTCTACCTGCTGACTACGATCGTAGAGTACGATGCCGGGCGCATCCCAGGGATGGTGCCCTGCGGCGATGGCAATGGCCGCCTTGTCACGCTCCAGCCGCCAGTGCCGGCGGGGAAAGTTATAGCCCTCATCGACGGTGAGCTGGTCGGCGTCGATTCTTATTACCTGGCGCAGGTGCAACTTCCAGCTGACGTAATGCAGGCCCAGGTACAAGGCCAGAACCTCAATGCCGGCAAAGGGCAATATCACCCAGGCCCCGACGACGGTCCAGAACAAGGCGATCACCAGGGTAAAGCCACCCAGCAAGGCGACCAGCCAACGGTTCTGCTCCCAGTTCATCGAGCGGTTTGGGCGCACGAGCAGCACCCTGGTGTCACCATCAAACTCTTGCTTTACCATCACCTAGCCTGACAATATCCTCTTCCAGGTTTTTCCAGCGCTTACACTACTTCACTACGCGGTCATCATCCATAATGGCCACTCATGAGCACTGCCCCGGTCATTGGGATCTACCCGGCAACGATATCCACACCGCGCCAACAGCTATCGTGACACTCAGGGCCGCAGACCTTGCCGATCAAAGCGCAACGGCTTTGTGGCTTTGTGGCTGTGCAACCGGACGATAATCGTTACAATGGTTTTTTGCCGTTCGCACTCGGGGTGAAACTGTGAAAACCACACTGCCTATTGCGCCATGGATCTCAGACTACCAGTTGTCCTGGTTGCGACCCGACCTCATCGCAGGCATCACTGTCGCAGTGCTCCTGATCCCCCAGTCGATGGCCTACGCGATGCTGGCGGGCCTGCCACCCATTACCGGCATGTACGCCGCTCTCGCAGCGCTGATCGCCTACGCCCTGACGGGCTCATCCCGCCACATGTCAGTGGGTCCCGCCGCCCTCGATTCCATCCTGCTGGCATCCGGGGTGAGCCTGATTGCAACCGCTGGTAGCGACGAGTACCTCGCCATCGCTATCCTGCTGGCAGCTCTGGTGGGGATCGTACAGCTGGGAATGGGCTTCCTGCGGCTGGGCTTCATGGTTAACTTTCTCGCCAATCCGGTGATCAGCGGGTTTACTTCGGCTTCGGCGATTATTATCGGTGCAAGCCAGTTGAAACACCTGCTTGGCATCGAAATCCCTTCCAGCCAGACTCTGGTGCAAACACTGTCGGCCCTGGTGCAGAACATGCATCAATTCAACCCGGTAGCGCTGGGGATGGGTCTTGCGGGTATTGTCGCCATGTGGGCCATCAAACACTTTTTCCCCAGGGCTCCAGCAGCACTGGTACTGCTGGTTCTCGCGACCATAGTGGTCTGGTTAACCGACCTCGACCAGCTCGGTATCAATGTAATCGGTAAAGTCCCCGAGGGCCTGCCAACCTTGAGCCTGCCAGTATTTGACCACGAGCTGTTGGCCCGGGTGTTGCCCCTGGCCATCACTATCGCCCTGATCGGCTTCATGGAGTCAATCTCAATGGCCAAGCGGGTGGCCGCGGACCAGCGCTACAAGGTGAATAGCAACCGCGAACTGGTCGGACTCGGCTGTGCCAATATAGCCTCGGGGGTCTGTGGGGGCTATCCGGTGGCCGGGAGTTTGTCGCGCACTGCGGTCAACGCCTCCAACGGCGCCCACAGCCAACTTTCATCGCTGTTTACTGCCGCGATGCTGGCGCTGGTACTGGTGGCACTGACTCCCCTGTTTTACTACACGCCCCAGGTGTGCCTGGCAGTAATCATAATCTCGGCACTGATGTCGCTGATCGATCTCGATGAGCCGCGACGCCTCTGGCGGGTTAACAAAAAAGAGCTCATCATACTGGTACTGGCTTTCGTCGCGACCCTGCTGATGGGTGTACAAAACGGCATACTGTTGAGCGTTATGGCGTCGATCGTACTGATATTCAGCCGTATCACGCGCCCGCCCGTGGCGGAGTTCGGGCAGTCACCGGAGAACGGTGAGCTGCGCAATATAGCGCGCGAGGCCAACGCCCGGATTATTCCGGGCTTACTGGTTTTTAGAATCGACTCCTCGCTGTACTTCGCCAATGCGAGCTACCTGGAGGACCGCGTGTTTGAAGCCCTGAGCAGACGCGAGGACCCGATCAAGGCTTTTCTATTCGATGCCAGCTCGATCAACGAGATCGACTCTTCAGCCATTTCCGCGCTGGACGACATTGCGCATGAGTTCCGGGAGCTGGGCATCGAGATGTACCTCACCAATGTTCGCGGCCGGGTACTGGATATGCTGCAGCACGCGGGCTTTTACGATAATCTGGGCGCTGACCACTTTTTCTACAGCAAGCGCGCGGCCATAGCGGCCATCAGTCAGCGCCATAACCTTGAACTGCCGCACCCTGTTGCACACGGAACCCAGGCATGAAGACGTCCCCAGGCAGCAGTCCAGGCAAGCCAATGACCAAGCGGCGCTCCGGTTGGGACCTGCTGGTAATCCTGGGCCCGGCGCTGCTTCTCATCATTGCCGGGTTCGCGCTCGCGTTTCAGTTTGTAAAGCCTGCACCACCCCGCCACATCGTGATGGCGACCGGGTCCGAAAGTGGCGCCTATTACAGACTCGCCCTGCAATACCAACAGGTACTGGCGCGCGACGGGATCGAACTCGAACTGGTGAAAACCGCTGGCTCGACCGAAAATCTTGAGCTCCTGCAGGAGCCAGGCGGTCGCGTCGAGCTGGCCTTTTTGCAGGGAAGCTCCGGGCTCGGTGGAAATATCGAAGAGGTTTATTCGTTGGGCAGTTTGTTCTACGAACCGCTGTGGATTTTCTGGCGGGGATCACCGCCCAAAACAGAAACTGCCATCAGGGGCCGGACAATCGCCGTGGGCGAAATTGGCAGTGGCACGCTCCAGGCTCTGGAGGTTTTGTTCACCGCCAACGGCTTGAGCAGCGACCAGTACACCGCCGTCAATCTTGGCGGCGAAAGCGCTGCGCAGGCCTTGATCGAGGGCAGCGTCAACGTGGCCGGATTTGTCTCCCTCTACGGGGCCCCGGCGATCCAGCGGCTGTTGCAGGCAGGAAATGTATCCCTGTTACCGTTCAATCGGGCCGATGCTTACCAGCGACAATACAGCTTCCTGTCCAAAGTAGTGCTACCACGCGGCCTGGTAAACCTTGAAGAGGATCTGCCGCCGCAGGATATCCCGCTGGTGGCGATGGTCGCCAACCTTGCCGCCCGGGATTCCCTGCACCCGGCACTGGTGGCATTACTGCTCAACGCGGCCAAGGAAATCCACGGCAGTGGGGACCTGTTCTCAGCACCCAGGCAGTTCCCGTCTACCGAGCACGTGGTGCTGCCACTGAACCCCGATGCCGAACGCTACCTGACCAAGGGTCCCCCGCTGCTGCAACGCTTCCTGCCCTTCTGGCTCGCCATCCTCATCGACCGCCTGACAGTGTTGCTTATTCCGCTGCTAACCCTGTTATTCCCGCTTTTCAAGATCGTACCGCCGGCTTACCGCTGGCGAGTGCGCAGTCGGATTTATCGCTACTATGATGAGCTGCTCGATGTGGAGGCCGCTTTGCACAACGTCCCCTCGGCTGAAGAGCTGGCGCGCTGCGACAAGCGGCTGGTGGAACTTGAGCAGAAGCTCAACGAGGTCTCGGTGCCTGCCTCCCATGCCGACACCCTCTATAACCTCAGGTTACACCTGAAGCTGGTGCACGACCGGCTGGTCGAAATCAATACGGCCACTACTGGAGCTGGTGCCTGAAATAGGCGAGTACGTCCTGCAAGGCCTGGTGGGTGGGCTCACCCTGGCGATCGACAAAATCCAGGGTCAAAACCGAATGCCCTGATCCCGGCAGGGCGCGCAGCTCAATCCGCCGCTGCTGTGGAGTATTCAGGGCCCTGTCGAGGGCCGCAAACTTAGCCGGAGGGCACAGCCTATCTCCAGCAAAACGCAGCGCCAGCATCGGTGCGCTGCTGTCAATACCGGCTTTTACCGCTGACACATCGGCCGCGC
>JAHEGP010000010.1:4286-27081 GCA_024645065.1 Cellvibrionales bacterium
ATGTAACGCCGATGGTTTCGCCACCGGCAGCGAGGGCTGTGACGCCACTGCTGCCAGTACCGCATCGTCAGCCATCAGGGAAATAGCGAAATTCCCGGTCAGGCACATACCGATCACACCGACACCACTGGCCCCGGTATCAGCCTTTAGCTGGCGACAGAGGGCTTTCAGCCAATCGACAATCGGACTGCTATGGTTGCGGGCAAACAGCTCGAATTCACGCCGCATGCACAATACTCGCAGGCTGTTACCCGCCATGCTGGTCTTGCCCAGCGGACCAAACAAATGCGGCAACACTATCTCGAAACCCTGCTCCACAAACCGATCTGCCAGGCGCAGGGTTTCACTGCCAATACCCGGCAACTCCTGGATCAATACTACCGGGGCGCCCGAGCCGCGACGATAGACATCATGGCGAATCGTGTCGCCACGCCCGCCTGTGGCAGCGAAAGACGAACAATTATAGTCAGCGATCGGGGTGCAAGGTATCGTCACTTGAGGATAACCAGGTGATTGGGCAGCTCATTCTTGTCACGGGTTGCGGGGAGAGTCGCGTGCAAAATCTCACCGCATTGTTCGATACACTCAAGAAGCCCCTCGCAAACCTGGCCGGCCTTGATCCGCAGTATGAGATCGTCGACGATCGCCTGCCACTCGCCGTCATCGACCAACCGGGCAATACCACGATCAACCAGGATCTCGACGTAGTGTTCGGCTTCGGAGACAAAGATCATGACCCCGGTCTGGTCATCTGTGTGGTGCAGATTATTGGCCACAAACTGATCCCGCGCCAGCAAGGCGGCGCGCCATCGGGCAACCCAGCGGGGGATCATACGAATGGTGATGGCGGGAATCCTGAAAACCAGGGCCAGTACGACAAACACCACCCATTGCCCAATCAGCAGATCCATGGCGCTGAGCCAAAACGGTGTCAGGCTCAGAACCACCGGGGTCAACAGGGCAATCATGGCAGCCCACAGGGACGGTATAAAGAAGTAGTCGTCGGCGCGGCGGGCCAGCACGGTGACCAGCTCAGCGTCGGTATTTTTCTCCACCGTCGCAATCGCCGCCGCTACACATTCCTGATCAGGCTTTCTCAGTAAGGTCATCACCAATCCCCGGAAGCGCCGCCACCACCAAAACCGCCGCCACCGCCGCCGAAGCCGCCACCGCCAAAACCGCCGCCTCCGCCGCCGAAGCCGCCTCCGAACCCTCCTATGCCGCCGCCATAGCCGCCGCGGCGCAAAGCTCCGCCGCGGCGGTTGCGCACCCCGGGCAACATCGCAGGCAGGATGTTGAAGCCCAGCAACATCAGCACAAATACCAGGGGCAACCAGTCGATCTCGTCGGGACGGCGCTCGGAAGAGCGCTCGCGCATCTGGTACTTGCCGCCCAGCGCATCGATAATGGCAGCCGATCCCTGCTCGATACCGTTGCCAAACTGCCCCAGTTTGAAATACGGCAGGATTACGGTGTGGATAATGTTTGCGCTCAGGGCATCAGTCAGCTGGCCTTCCAGGCCATAACCTACCTCTATGCGCACCTTGCGCTCCTGTTGCGCGATAATCAGCAGCACACCATTGTCTTCCTGTTTTTGCCCAATGCCCCAGTGGCGCCCCAACTGGTAACCGTAACTCTCGATATCGTAACCACCGAGGTTGGGAACAGTGACCACCACCAACTGGTTACCGCCGGCACGCTCGTGGGCCGCCAACCGGGTTTCCAGACGCTGGCTTTCTGCGGGACTGAGCATGGATGCCTGGTCGACCACGCGCCCGGTGAGTTTGGGAAAGCTGGGGGCCGCGACGGCCGCGGCCGCCAACATCAGGCAACACAGCACCGCGGCCGCGGCGAATCGAAGCATTAGAAGCTTACCTGGGGAGCCTGTTCTGCACCGGAGCTGGTCGCTTCATAAGTCTCACGAACCGCCATGTCGCTGTACATGATCCAATGCCAAAAACGACCCGGGTAGGTTCGTATCTCGGTATTGTATGTTTGCACGGCACCGATATAGTCGCGCCGCGCAACGGCGATCCGGTTTTCAGTTCCCTCAAGCTGTGATTGCAATGAGAGGAAATTCTGGTTGGATTTGAGGTCGGGATAGCGCTCCACCACGACCATTAAGCGCTGCAACGCGCTGCCCAGCTGGGCCTGCGCCTGCTCATACTGCTGCAAGGCCTCGGGGTTGTTGATCAGGTCTGGAGTAGCCTGCAAACCACCGACTCGGGACCGCGCCTCTGTCACGGCGGTGAGCGTCTCCTTCTCCTGGGCAGCGAAACCCTTGACGGTCTCGACCAGGTTGGGAATCAGGTCGGCACGGCGCTGATACTGGTTTTCGACCTGCGCCCAGGCTGACTTCACCTGTTCATCGTAAGTGGGAATATTGTTGATTCCGCAGCCTGACAGCTGCAGGGCCAGGACCAGCAATGCCAGTGTTCGAACCACTCCGTTAAGCATGGACGCTCTCCTTTGAACAGGCGATGTTATGGCCGGTACTCTGACAAGAACGGCAGAAAAAAACAAGCCTGCAGGAGCCCTGGGGTGGGATATCTATTGCCGCTGCGACACAGTGAATGACTCTGGAATCAGGGTCAGGATCAGGGTCAGGATAAAAAATGTTATAGTGCAGCTGCCAAGCCACGCCAAACAGCTCAGCCCTAACGCCAATTATGTCAGACCTGGATGTCCCCATAAGACCCGCCGCCACCGTCGTTCTGCTGCGTCAGCAGCGGCGCCGGCCTGAAGTGCTATTGCTGCATCGCAATCGGTCCCTGGTTTTTGGCGGCGACTACTGGGTCTTCCCCGGCGGCCGGCTCGACCAACAGGACTATCTGGACACTGCCGGGGAGTGCCGCACGGCCGCAGCCAGGCTGGCAGCGGTGCGGGAAACCCTGGAGGAGGCTCAACTGCAAATTGATCCTGACACCCTGACCGCCGTGAGTCACTGGACCACACCCAGGCCCAGTCCCAAGCGGTATAGTACGGCCTTTTTTGTCACCCTTTACCAACGCACTGAGGAAGTGACAGTGGACGGTCACGAAATCGTCGACTATCAATGGCTGGAACCTGCCCAGGCAATTGCACACTACCTGCGGGGCGAGAAGAAAATAATGCCACCGACCCTGCATACTCTCGAGGAAATCGCCCGGCACTCGAGTGCACGGGATTACATAGCGATGTGTGCCGCAAGAGAGCCGCTGGTTTTTGCCAACTGAGGTCGATCAGCGGGTGTAGGTGGCTCGCAAGTAGTCGACGATTGCACTGGACTCGAACAGCCTGGTATCGGTATTCGGATCAAGCAGGTACGGGATAGCTACCCTGCCCTCACTCTGCTGTAGCTGCGCGCGATTGTGCAGGACACTTTTCGGTACGATCCCAAGGCGCTCGCGCAACGGTGGGGGCAGCCACTCATCCAGGCGGCTGCGACCACAGCTTCTGAGGATATAGGGTATTTCGAGTTCGCACAGCAACTCTCGCACCGGCCTGGCAAAGGGGCTGGCCTCGAAACTGTAAAGCTCCAGTAACTGCGGCGGGCGTTTGCCGGGCGCTGCCCGCAAACCGCTTCCAGCACGGAAACTACTGGCCAGGGCGGAATTGAGTTTTTGTAAATTGCCGAACCTCCACTTCAGCGGCAGGCTGCGCTCGCCGTAAGTCTCGTAGAGATACGCAATGATCTGAAGCGACTCGTACATTTCCAGGTCGGTGTTGGGGTCGCACAAAAACGGGAATTGCTGCTTACCTCCCCTCTCGGCAACCTCAGGTCGAAAGCGTTTGCCGCCTTTGGGGCACGGGTAAATCACCGCGTCCAGATCCAACTCTGTGAGCACCTCGCGCACGATACGGCAAAATGGGCAGGACTCGATGTCATACAGTTGCAGCAGTTCCCGGGGCCTGACAGCCGATGGGCGGCTGCTGATACCCGACCAGGCTCGCGTTGACGAGGTTAGAGCAGAGGTGAAAATTTCGCTTGGCTTCATCGAATGGTTCCAGGCTCAGGGCTAGCGGAGCTGCAGTTTATCACGCGTATAGGCGTTTGCCCTGATTGTTGCAGTTCCGGCAAGGTTGTTGAATAGTCAGCGCGAAGTGAAGATAGACAGGGTGTTGCAACACAGCGCGCATTACTGTAAATATATACAGCATCAAAGATCGCCAACCGCGTGGGCCCGGCCAGCGAAAACAGGAGACAGATATGATTCTGATACTTTCCAGTGACCTGAATCCTGGCTATGGCTCGGGCGCTGAACCGCCTCTCACGACGCGCGAACACCAGAAAACGGTTAACGTCAAAACTTTAAAAGCTGCTTCTATCATCTGCCGTGACTACATCGAACGCAATCAGTTGGACACCTGCCACTGGCGCGGTGGACAAGTATACAACGGCGACAGCATCGTGGCGGAAGTATCATACAATGGCACTGTATGGACGCGTGACGGATTCGAGATAGACGTTTGAGAAAGCCCTGAGTCTTCCATGACTTTGTCCAAGCTGTACCGAGTCTCGCTTACTGCGGCAGGGTTACGTTCAATTCCAGCACTGAACAAGCATCGTTGCTGTCGAGCTGAACCGAAACCTGGTCCTGTTCGATCTTGACATATTTCTGGATTACCCGAATGATCTCACGCTGCATTTCCGGCAGGAAATCTGGCTGGTTGCGACTGGTGCGTTGGTGCGCCACTACAATCTGCAGGCGTTCCTTGGCCATGGATGCGGACTGCTGGCTGGTGTCCTTGCGAAAATAATCCAATAACCTCATCATCACCTAACCCCCATCACCCGGCTGAAGAAACCCTTCTTCTTCGCTTCAAGAAAGCGGTGCTCAACCTTCTCACCCAGCAGCCGCGCGACCGCGTCCATGTAAGCCTGCCCCGCCTTGGCCTGCCCATCAAGAATGACCGGCTGGCCCTGGTTAGAAGCTTTCAACACGGCTTCAGACTCAGGGATAACACCCAACAGGGGAATTGCCAGAATATCCTCGACATCGGCCACGCTCAGCATTTCACCTATGTTAACGCGCTGCGGGTCATAGCGGGTGAGCAGCAGGTGCTCGCGCACCGGCTCTCGGCCCTGTTCTGCACGCTGGGATTTACTGTGCAATATCCCAAGGATACGATCGGAGTCACGCACCGAGGATACCTCAGGGTTGGTTACCACCACGGCTTCATCAGCGAAGTAAAGCGCCATTAACGCGCCTTTCTCGATGCCCGCCGGCGAATCGCAGACAATGAAGTCGAAGTCGTTGGCCAACTCATCGAGGATTTTTCCCACCCCTTCCACCGTGAGGGCTTCCTTATCACGGGTCTGTGACGCCGGCAGGATAAAGAGGTTTTCGGTACGCTTGTCCTTGATCAGCGCCTGCTTGAGTGACGCCTCACCATTAATCACATTGACAAAATCGTACACTACCCGCCGCTCACAACCCATTACCAGGTCGAGATTACGCAGACCGACGTCAAAGTCGAGGATTGCAGTTTTGTGCCCGCGCAAGGCCAGCCCGGTTCCAATGGCCGCGCTGGTAGTGGTTTTGCCTACCCCGCCTTTGCCCGATGTAACAACGATAATCTTAGCCAACTCAGCTCTCCCAATAAAATGACACTGTCACGCCTCGAAGCGAAAGGCGCCGAAACATTTGCTTCCCACTGCCGCGTTGCACGCTTTAGTCAAGGCCTACAACGGCTCGATGCAGAGCTTCTCGCCCTTCAGGCAGACCTGCACCGGCTTCTTCCAGACTTTGCCGCGAAAATCTTCGCTAAGCATAAAATTGCCAGCCACCGCCAGGAGCTCGGCCTCCAGGCTGTGGCAGAAAATCCTTGCGCCAACGTCGCCCTGCACGCCCGCCAGGGCACGGCCCCGGAGGCCGCCATAGACGTGGATATTGCCGTCTGCCAATATCTCGGCGCCTTCACTGATATGGGACATTACTATCAAGTCGCAATCCCTGGCATACACCTGCTGGCCCGAGCGCACCGGCTGGGTAACTATTTTGCTCGGCAAACGGGTAAACCGGGACACAACCGGCACCGCAACACCGCTGCTTGCGCTAGCCTGCGCAGTTGCCGCGTTGTCGTCCTCGCCCGCGGGCATTAGCTCGCGCAATACCGCCCCACTGCGCCCACTGGTTTGCGGCAGGATCGCCATCCCCGTCGCACGGATGGCCTCATCGAACCGCAGACATGCGCGAAACCCGATCGGCTGCAAACCGAACTGCCTGCACTGCCCCAGCAGGGCCTCAAGGTCAGGCGCATCACCATCGTCGCGCAGCTTATCGAGGCTAATGACGATGGGCGACTGCAGCAATAGCTGGGGCGCCTTTTCCACCTTCTGCTGCAGCTGTCCGGCAAACGCGTCAGCCGTGTAATGATGCAGTTCCAGCAGCAAAATGGTTGCCACGCTTCCCTTCAGCTGGAAGCACAATTCAGTCATCGGAGAGGTCCTGATACTGCATTCCGTCACCAGATTGCGGAACGAGCCTGGGCAATATTCGGGTCTTTACCGCTTTTTTGACGGCAATGGCGGTTACCACGAGCATCCCACCAGCATTTGGCGCGACACTCTAGTAGAAATTTACGGAAGCTTCAACCCAAATATCGATGTTGCGGCTTTCGGGTCCACACCGCGATCAGTATTCGAATTCCCTGAAAGCCAGCACTTCACCATTGGTCCCAAGCAACTCTACCCGCCAATCACCCTGCATGGCGGACGTGACATATTTGCTGGAATAGCTGCGCCACTTGGACCCGCCCACGCCGACTTTTACGGTAGCCACCGCATTGCCATTGCGCAGCCAGCGATAGCGGAGGGTTTGGCCCTGCAGGCCGCTCACCTCGGAAAAGGCGTAGACGGTCACTATACCATTGTCGCCAGAATCTGGCCGAATGGCCTCGATCCCCGCCAGGGGCTCGCGATCCTTGATGCCATTGGTCAGTACAAAGCGCTTGACCTGGGTCGAGAGAATATCGCCGCTGCCCGGAGTGAAAAGCGAATTGCGACCCGCCACTGGAGCCGCTACCGCGGCGGGCTCAGGGGCAATGGTAGCCACCCGGGACTCAAGCGCAGCGTTTAGTTCGGAATCTTCGCTGGAGGCCTGGCTTGGGGCAACGGGCTCCTCCGTCTCGGACTCTGCTTGAGCAACGGGCTGCGGATCGGCAATTTCAGGTACCGCAACGGCTTGGGGTGGCTCGTCATATTCAGGCGTTGCAGCAGGTGATAAAGCTACGCTTGCGCCAGCCGACTCAATTGCCTCGGCGGGACTCTCAGTGACAGAAGCCTCGCTGGCTGTTTCGGTTAGCGCGGCTTCGGCCTGATCCTCAATGCTGCGCGCGTCCCCAGTCGGCTTCCGACCCGGCAACAGTCCCGTTTCAACGTTAGCCATTTCATCGCTGGTGGCTTCCATGCTGGCATCAGTGACGGGTTCGGCCGGAGCAAGTAACCACGACACCAGCTTGAACGCACCCCAGGCCAGCGCCAGCAAAACCAGCCCCACCACTAAAATCCTTCCCCACAGGTATTGTGGCTTTGGCTCGGGCTTTTTGGGCTTGACGATATCGTCCGGCGCCATGTTCACACGTACTTTCAGGTTGTAGGGCTTGTCGGTCATAGGCTGCTCAAACCAGGGTGCTAATAAAAAAGTGCCGCATCCGGCACTGGCGCGAAAGTATATCCTGAATGGCAGCACAATTACACCACCGCCATGCCATTCATGGCTTGCGGCGCCTGGCGTGGCGAGTGGGAACCGCTGCCAGCGGATCGTCTGGCCAGGGGTGCTTGGGATAACGCCCTTTCATATCCTTTTTGACCGCGGCATAGCTTCCACGCCAGAATCCCGCCAGGTCACGGGTCAGTTGCAGTGGCCGACCGGCCGGTGATAATAGATGAAGCAAAACAGGCACCCGACCGTTGACGATGGACGGGGTCGCATCGGTGCCGAACATTTCCTGCAATTTTACGGCCAGTACCGGCACCGGCTGGCGGTAATCGATCTCGATGCTGGACCCCGATGGCACCACAATACGCTGAGGCGCCAACTCATCCAGGCTGCGCGGCAGTGGCCAGGGTAGCAAACTCAGCAACAACGGCTTCAGATCCAGCTTTCGCAGCTGGGCAAGACCGTCGACACCGGCCAGCGCTGGCAGCAACCAGTCTTGCGCCGATGCCAACAAGGCGGCATCGGACAGGTCTGGCCAGACAGTCGTATCACCCGGTGCAGGGTGCTCGCGCAAAAAAAGGATCCTCGCCTGCCACTGTCGTAGCGCCGGAGTCCAGGGCAACAGTTCGAGTCCACGCTGCTGGATTACACCCGACCAGACCCGTTGCCGCTGGGTCGGGTCAACAGCCGCCAGAGGCGCACTATCGAGCACCAATTCTCCCAGCATGCGCTGGCGCTCGGCCAGGATTCGCCCGCCATCGGCGTCCCAGTAAACCGCCTCCCGAACCCTGACAGAAGCCGACAGCGCGCCTGCAAAAAGCTCGGGGTCGAGTTCGGTCGCAAGGTAGATTTGATCACGGGAATCGCCTGTTCGACCCCCCAGCTCTGCCACCGCCAGCCACGGGGCATTTACCAGCGGGTCGTCCTGCCTGAGCGTCGCGCCACGTCCATTGCTCAAGCGGTACTCAGCAGTCGCACCGCCTCTGCGGCGCGCAATGCGGTCAGGGTAAGCGCTGGCCACCAGCAGACCAAGGTCGGCATGCCCGCCTGTCCCCGGGGGCTCCGGGCTTGCAGGGCAGAGCGAGCGATACTGCCTTACCTGCCGTTGCACTCGCTTGCGCCAGCTGCGCATTGCCGGAACCTCATCAGATGCAGCTGACAATAGCGACCATCGCTGTCCCAGGTCGGCCTCCCGGCCAGCGGGCCAGTCGCGCTCGGATAACAGGGCGGCAAGCTGGCAAGCGGTAGCCTGCAGCCCCCACTCAACGGCCACCAGTAACATATGTGCGAGTCGGGGATGCAGCGGCATCGCCGCCATCCGCTCGCCATGGTCGGTCAATTGCCAAATTCCCTCGGGCCCGGCCTCACATGCGCCAAAGCTGGCCAACAATTGCAGCGCCTGGTCGAATGGCGCTTCCGGGGGCGGGTCCAGCCAGGCCAGTTGGTCGGGCTGATCGACTCCCCAGGCCAGTAACTGCAGCACCAGCGGGGCGAGGTCGGCCTGCAGGATTTCGGCGCTGGCATGGAGGGGTAGCTGGCGCTGGCGGCTTTCACTCCACAGCCGATAACAGTCACCGGGCCCGAGACGGCCGGCCCTGCCCCTGCGTTGCTCGCTGGATGCCTGGGATATTGGCGCGGTTCGCAGGCGCGCCATGCCGGTACCGGGGTCGAATACCGGCTCCCGCGCCAGGCCCGCATCGACAACGATACCGATACCCTCTATGGTCAGGCTGGTTTCAGCAATGTTGGTCGCCAGCACTACCTTGCGTCGTCCATCGCTGGGGGGCTCGATGGCCAATTGTTGCTGTTCAAGGCTGAGAGCGCCATACAGGGGAGCTATGTCTATGGCGCTAGCGCCTCCTCGGCCGGATTTGGCATTGCCACGATTCAAGCGTTCTCTGAGCAGCCTGGCAACAGTGACAATTTCGCCACGCCCCGGCAGAAACACCAGCACGCTGGAGCTGTGCTCCCGGAGCAGCTGCAGCACGATGTCCGCCAAAGCGGGCAGGACGGCTTCCAGTCGGCCGGGGCAATCACGATAATGTACCGCGACCGGATAGGTCCTGCCGGTGGAGGTGATCAATGGCGCGTTATCCAGCATTGCCGCCAGCGCCTCGCCATCGAGGGTTGCCGACATCACCAACACCTTCAAGCGGCGATCCTCGTCGCCGTAGAGGTCGCGCCCCTGCAGCGCCAGAGCCAGGCCAAGATCGGAGTCGAGGTTGCGCTCATGGAACTCATCGAAGACCAGCAAACCAACGCCATCCAGGGAGGGGTCAGCCTGGAGCATACGGGTGAGTATTCCCTCGGTGATGACCTCGATGCGGGTGGCGGCGCCGACCCGGGTATCCAGGCGCATGCGATAGCCAACCGTGTCACCGACGCTCTCCCCCAGCATCGATGCCATGCGCTCGGCTGCGGCCCGGGCCGCCAGCCGGCGCGGCTCCAGCATCAGGATTTTCCGGTCTGCAAGCCAGGGCTGCAATAGCAGGGCCAGCGGCACCAGGGTGGTCTTGCCAGCCCCCGGGGGTGCCTGCAATACCACCTCATCCCGCAGCGTTAATTGCTGCCGCAAGTCATCGATCACCCCGACCACAGGCAGCTGGCTGTCACTGATAATAGTCTCGATGGGCAGCTTCAAGAACGTCCCGACCGACCGTCAGTTGTTGCTCAACCAGATAGTCTGGTAGGGCTGCAGATCCAGCGCCTCGACCCCGGGCTCGACTGGCTCGCCGGCAATGATGTCGCGCCAGCTGTCGGTTTCGATCAGGTTGATATCGGACAACAGCACCTGCTGGGGCTGATCCGAAATGTTATTGATGCAGAAGATGCTCTGGCTGCGGTCAATACTCTGGCGCCAGAATCCGAATACCTGGTCCCCGAGGTGCAAAGTGAATTGCGTGGCATTGGGGTGGAATGCCTTTTGCACACTCCGCAAGGCGATCAGGCCCTGCAATCGATCCAGCACCCGCCGGTGCGGATCATCAGTCGCGGCGAGACGATCGAGCAAATGGTCCGCGTCCCACTGGTGGCGATTAATGTGGCGATTGTGCCCGCTGTGCTCCATCCGGTTGAGATCGTTGCGCGTGCCCAGCATGCTGTGGATATAAATGCCGGGCAGCCCTTCCAGCGCCAGCATGATGGCATGGGCACAGATAAAGCGCTGCAATTGCCACTGATCCGGGCCTTCCAGGGTGCCCGCCATGGCGTCGTAGAGACTGATATTGATTTCGTAGGGCCGGCTGACTCCGTTGTCGAGGGAACGCCAGGAGATCCTGCCTCCCCGATCCATCATGGCGGCGATCAGCTGATCGAGCGCCTCATCCTCGAGCAGTCCCTCGACCGGGCGCAAGCCAATACCGTCGTGGGTCGCAATGAAGTTGAAGAAGCAGGTGCCGTGCTGCGCCGGCGGCATACTCATCAGCCAGCTCTTTAAATGCTGGCAACTGCCACTTACCAGGGTATGCAGCAACAACGGCGGCAGGGAGAAATTGTAGACACAGTGTGCCTCGTTCGCATTGCCGAAATAGGACAGGTTCTCGCGATTGGGAATATTGGTTTCCGTGATGATAATCGCCGCCGGATCGGCATGTGAAATCAGGGTGCGCAACAGGCGCACGATCTCGTGGGTTTGTTCCAGGTTGATGCAGCCGGTGCCAACTTCCTTCCACAGGAACGCGACGGCGTCGAACCGGAAAATAGCCACACCGCGATCGAGATAATGGCGGATGATCTTGACAAACTCGCACAATACCAGCGGATTGCTGAAGTCGAAATCGACCTGGTCATGGCCGAATGTGCACCAAACGTAACGCACCCCACTGGCCGTGGTCACTTCACGCAGCAGTTCACTGGTACGGGGCCTGACCACCGCCGACAGGTCATCGGCCGGCGACGCACAGTAGAACATCTGGCGGCCCGGGTCCTCGTCGCGGACAAACTGGTCGAACCAGCGACTGCGACTCGAGCCATGGTTGATCACCAGGTCTGCCATCAGGCGATATTCCGCAGCGATCGCCCCGACGTCGCTCCAGTTACCCAGCGCTGGATTGACCTCGGTATACTCCATGACCGCAAAGCCATCGTCCGAGCTCCAGGGAAAGAACGGCAGGATATGGACGATGGTAATGCTCGCACCCAGATGACTGCGCAGGAAACCCAGCAGGGTCTTGAGCGGTGCCTCGCCCTCGCGCTTGATACTATCGCCGTAGGTAATCAGCGCAATATCGCCCTGGTCCCACAGGTTGGTGTGCTGCTGCGGGGTTTCCATCTGCTGCCCAAAACGCATCAACTGGCAGAGCTCACGCGCCAACTCCGAATGCTGGACGCTATCCCCATAGATGCTGGCCAGATGTTGCTCCAGCCTGACCACCAACTCTTCACGATTCTTGCTCATTCTGGTTTACGCCGTTGTCACCTTGATCAGCTTATCGTATTCGGCACGATCCTCGGCTGCCGCGTCGCGCAGAGCGCTGAGGGTGTCGGGCAGGGCACTGAGTACCCGGTACCAATGGGGGATAAAAGGTGTTTCCATAGGATTGTCCAGGAATCGTTCACCGGCTTTCATCAGGTTGGCGGCAAATAGCTCCACCGCCTGTTCCTCGCGATGCACATCGAGATGCAGACCATTGATAATCGCGTCGTTGCGATAGGAGTCGATGAAATCCAGCGCCACCCGGTAGTACGTGGCCTTGATGGTGCGGAATGTACCCGCATTGAAGGTGATGCCATTGGTCGCCAGCTTACGAAAAATTGCCTTGGAGATATCGATGGACATGCGCGACAGACCGCCGGCATCATCACCTTCGGACAATTCCTGATGCTTATGGTCGTAAGCATCGGCGATATCCACCTGGCACAGGCGGTTGGTCGAATAATTGCGCTCGACCTCAGAGAGAACGCCAATTTCCAGCCCCCAGTCGCTGGGTATGCGCAACTCGTTGATCACATCGCGACGAAAGGAAAACTCACCCGCCAGGGGATAGCGGTAACTGTCGAGGTAATCCAGGTAATCCACCGGGCCCAGCACTTTCTTTAACGCCCGGATCAGCGGTGTGACCAACAGTCGGCTAACCCGGCCGTTGAGCTTGCCATCTGCCACCCGGGCATAGAAACCTTTGCAGAATTCATAGTTGAAGTTGGGATTGGCTACCGGGTAAATCAATCGTGCGAGCAAGCTGCGATCGTAAGTCACGATATCACAATCATGCAGGGCCACCGACTCTATGCGACCTGAGCCAAGGGCAAACCCGAGACAATACCAGACATTTCGCCCTTTACCCATTTCCTTGGGAGCCAGGCCCTCCGCCCGCAACCTGGCATCAATCGCCTGCATCCGCGGACCATCGTTCCACAGCACATGATGTCGCTGGGGCAGTCGATCAAAAAATGCCAGGGCCTCGTGGTACTGCTCCCTGGTGGCGCAATCCAGCCCGATAATAATCTGGTCCAGATAGGGTACTTGCGCCAATTCACTGAGGATATGAGGCAGGGCATCTCCCTGCAGCTCGGAGTACAGTGACGGCAGCACCAGGGCCATCGGCCGAACCTTGGAAAAAGCCAGCAGCTCATACTCCAGTTCCGCCAGAGAGCGCTGCGACAGATTGTGCAATGTCGTGATAATGCCGTTCTGGTAAAAGTCGGACATCGAAAACCTCGTATACTCATATTGGCTGCCGCGAGGGGCACAACCGTGACATTACTCTTGTGCTTGCTCCAGCCCGTCGAGCCATCCTTGCATCACATCTGCCCAACCCGCAGGGCCCTCGCGCTCGCTCAGCTCCAGCCGCCCCGTGGTATCGAATTGCGGCGGTTCATGGGCCGGCGAACGAATCACCACGGCGAGATCAGCCGCTTTCAGCATCTCTATATCATTAGCGCTGTCACCCAGCGCCACCACCTTGACTTCGCCTCCCTGATTGCGGGCATATAGCTGCCGCAACCAGTTGAGGCTGAGCCCCTTGTCAGTCTTCCCCAGAACATGCAGGAAACGCCCACCCTGCAGGGTGCTCAGACCGTAACTGCGCAATTCGCGCTTGAAAGAGAGCAGCGCATCTTCGCTGTCCTGCCATAGCAGAGGCTCACTGAAATCCCGCGCTAACGCCAGCCGGGCCTTCTCCACCGGCAAACCGCACAACTCCGCCAGTTGAGCCGCGGACAGCTGGCTAAGGCTGGTGAAGCGGTAACGGGGTCGCAACACGGCCAGCCGACTCATCAGCTGGGAGTATTGAACCCCGAATACCCTGCATTCGCAGTCATCGAGCAAGACGGTGTCGGTCGGTGGCGACGCAAAGTATCCCGCCGGGGTACAAACGGCCGAACCGTTTTCAACGATAAAGGGGTGCGTGTTGCCCAGGCTGTCGCGCAGTGGAGCCAATTCCGCCCGGGTTTTACTGGTGTTGAGGATGAGCGGGATACCCTGATCGCGCAGACGTTGCAATGCCGGTACCGCGACCGCGAAGCTGTAACTGGCATGGTCGAGCAGGGTACCATCGAGGTCGGTAACAACGATCCAGGCTATTTGCTTCACGATTGTACAGTCTCCGCCAGCACGCGATGATCCTCATCGAGATGATATACGCGTTGCGCCAGTGCCGGCAGGGTCGCCAGGCAATGCCGCGTGAGTCGCTCGTAATGGGCAATAAAGTGTTGTAGCTGCTCGCTATCCATCACCCGGTTGCCACTCCCCAGGGCGGCGAGTTTCTGTTCCTGCAGGCCCCGCCAGCGATAGACACAATCGAAACTCGGTGCCTGCAACACCACCAGCAGGTCGAGTCGCGCGAACAGCTGGCGATAGGCCCCGGCAAGCTGCTGGTTGACATAGCGCCGCCAATCGCCACTACCGTCCCACTCTCCCTCGAGCCGGTTGATGGGCTGGGCCAGCGCTGCCCCGGATTGGGCTTGCGCGCCCAGGCACCAGCCCTCGAGGATAATGACATCGATCGGGCCATCAAGCAGCGGCCATTGCGCCCCGGGCTGGCGATCATCCCGGGCCTTGTCAAAGCGTGGCAGGGGGACCTGCTGACCGCTGCCCGCCTGGCAAAGGGCATCCAGGGTTGCCATTGCCAAACCGGTATCGTGGGTCCCCGGGACACCGCGGGTTGCCAACAGGGGGTGCACATCCTGCGCCAGTTGCAGTCGCTGGGCACGGCGCAGATAAAAGTCATCCAGCGACAGCTGGGCCACTACCAGGCCGTGGCGCTGTTGCAGCAGCAATGCCAGCAACGCCGCCAGGGTCGACTTCCCGGTGCCCTGGGCCCCCTGTACACCCGCAATCAAGGGGTCATTTTGCTGCTGGTGACGAGCAAACAGGTAGTCAGCCAGGGGTTCGAACCAACGCTGGGCGTCGGCTCGGTAACTGTCCGGCAATTGCTCGCGCGCCAGAAATGCCTGTACTGCAGCGCTCAACCGTGCTTGTGGGCTTTCTGCCACAACTCTTCCTCTCATCGCCGGGGAGGGCATACATCGAACTCCGATCGCCCCGCAATCGTGCGATGCAATGCAAAACCCGGGCCATTTCTGGCTATAGCGCGCACCAAGGTGGCTCTTTAGCACCTGAAAACCCTGTGACGACCAATGTGCGCTACATTAGCACATCTGCAAATCCTGAACGCCCCTGGATGGTGCAGACTACTGTCCCCGGCTTCGCCTGCTGCCGGATTTTAGGCCAGGCCGAGAAAACCCCCGGATTGATGATCCCAGAGTTGAGCGTACAGGCCGCCGCGGGCAATCAGTTCGCCGTGGGTGCCCTGCTCTGCGATCCGACCCTGGTCAAGTACGATCAGCCTGTCCATAGCCGCAATGGTTGACAGTCGATGGGCGATGGCAATGACAGTCTTGCCCACCATCAACTTATACAGGCTTTTCTGGATGGCGGCTTCAACTTCAGAATCAAGCGCCGAGGTAGCCTCATCCAGTACCAAAATGGGGGCGTCTTTCAGCAAAACCCGGGCGATCGCAATTCGCTGGCGCTGCCCCCCCGACAGGCTGACACCGCGCTCACCGACATGCGCTGCATAGCCATGGCGTCCCTTGCTGTCACACAGCTGCTGGATGAAGTCATGGGCCTCGGCGCGACGAGCCGCGTCCAGCAGCTGCTGTTCGCTCGCATCGGGTCGACCAAAGACGATATTGTCGCGCACCGAACGATGCAGCAAGGAAGTATCCTGGGTCACCATGGCAATATTGGCGCGCAGGCTCTCCTGGCCGACCTCGCGAATATCCTGGCCGTCGATGCAAATGCTCCCCTGTTGCACGTCGTAAAAACGCAGCAAGAGGTTGACCAGGGTCGACTTGCCTGCGCCCGAGCGCCCGACAATGCCGACCTTCTCCCCGGCGCCGATGTTCAGGTCGAATCCCTCAAATACCCTGGCCTTGTCATTGTAGGCAAAGCTGACATGGTTAAAGTCGATGCGGCCGGAGGTCACCTTCAGGGACGCGGCGCCGGGTTTGTCGAGCACCGCCTGGGGCCGCGAAAAGGTGTTGATGCCATCCTGCACCGTGCCGATATTTTCAAACAGGTTGCTCACCTCCCACATGATCCAGTGGGACATGCCACTGAGGCGAATGGCAAGGCTCATCGCAACCGCGATGGCGCCGGCGGTGATCGAACCCTCCATCCAAAGATAGATACCAAGCGCGCCCGTAACGAACACCAGCAGCATGTTCAAAATCCAGACAGAGAGGTTTAGTAGTGTCACCAGGCGCATCTGCGGGTGCACGGTGCCCATGAATTCCTGCATCCCCTGCTTGACGTAGTCGGCCTCACGACTGGAGTGGGAGAACAGCTTGAGGGTGACAATATTGGTGTAACTGTCGACAATCCGGCCGGTCATCAGTGACCGGGCATCCGCCTGCAATGTCGACACCCGGCGCAGGCGGGGCACGAAATAGCGCAGCACCGACAGATACATAACCAGCCAGACAAGCAGCGGCAGCGCCAGCCGCAGGTCGGCCCCGGCCACTAGCAGCGTCGTCGTCACCATATAGACGCTGACAAACAGCATCACATCGAGCATCTTCATGACCGCCTCGCGCACCGCAAGCGCAGTTTGCATCACCTTGGTCGCGATACGGCCACTAAACTCATCCTGGAAAAACGCATAGCTCTGGCTGAGCAGATAACGATGTGCCAGCCAGCGCACAGCCATGGGGAAATTACCCATCAGGGTCTGGTGCACGACCAGGGAATGGAGCAGCACCACGGTGGGTATGAAGAGCAGCACGAACACGCCCATTCCCACCAGCACAGGCCATTGCTCCTGCAGGAAGTTCGCCGGATCATTGGCAGCGAGCCAATCGACCAGCTTGCCAAGTATGCCGTACAGCATTGCCTCACCAATCGCCAGGCTTGCCGTCAATAGCGCCATCACGACCAACCACGGCTCAATACCGCGGGTATAGTAACGACAGAACTGGTATAGGCCCTCGGGGGGCTGGGCGGGATGTTCCAGCGGATACGGATCTACCAGCCGCTCAAAAAAACCAAACATCGGTTTGCTCTACAAGTGAAGGCGACAGAGGGCGAGCCGTGATTGTAACCCCGCGGGCAGCGCAATGCAGCAGGTGCCAGGGAGCATGGGCTTGCGGCGCAGTACCAAATGCCGCAAAATCCCGCCCCTTCCAAACTCAAATCGCAGCATGGCCATGAAGAAAGTTGAAATTGTCGTCGAAAAAACCATGTACCGCTCACGCTGGTTGCTAGCGCCGATCTATCTTGGCCTCTCGCTTGGGCTCATTGCACTGGGCATGAAGTTTTTCCAGGAAGTGCTGCACCTGCTACCCAATGTGTTTGCCATGAAAGAGGCCGACATCATTCTGGTCATCCTGTCGCTGATCGATATGGCAATGGTGGGGGGACTGATCGTGATGGTAATGATGAGCGGGTACGAGAATTTCGTCTCCCAACTCGATGTACCGGAGCATGAAGAAAAGCTCAGCTGGCTGGGCAAGATGGATTCATCGTCGTTGAAGATGAAAATCGCCGCCAGTATCGTTGCCATCTCCAGCATTCACTTGCTGAAGGTCTTTATGAACGCCAGCAACATCGATAACGACAAACTGTTGTGGTACGTCATTATCCATCTCACGTTTGTGCTGTCAGCTTTCGCTATGGGGGCACTCGACCTGATGGTCAAAAAACCCCCTCAAGCTTCCTGATCGGCCGGCTGTTACGGTTACGGTTGCGCCTGCTCCCTGATCACAGGCCGCAAGCGCAATTCGATACGGCGGTTTTCCGCGCGACCCTCGACGCTGTCGTTGCTGGCTATCGGGTGCACCTCGCCCCATGACACGGGTACCAGTTGAACCGAGGGCACACCCTTTTGCTCCATATACGTCACCACACTGGCGGCACGCGCTGCAGCCAGGTACCAGTTATTGGGATAATTGCTGGCCAGGGCCGGCCCCACGGGCACGTTGTCGGTATTGCCGATCACCAGGATCTGGTAGGGCAGACCGTCCAGTTCGTCGATCAACTGATCCAGCACCTCCCTGCCCGACGCGGTCAGGGTTGTCGAGCCGGTACCGAATAAAACCTCGTTGCCCAGTTGCAGCTGCAGGCCATCCTTCATCAACTGCATCTTTACGCTTCCCGCGGTAAGCAGCACCGCGAGTTCCTCGGCGATCTCCTCCTGCTCGTTCAGCAGAATATTGATTTCTTCATCACGCAAGGCCACCCGCTCATAGAGCCGGACATTTTGCTGCATCAGGCTGATGTTCTCATCCACCACCTCGTCATACTTGCTTTTGCTCACGCAGCCGCCGATTAAAAAAGAAGCTGCCAGCAGCGCCAACCCTGCGCGGCTTGCAGTCGGTAAAGTCTTATCGATCACTCGCATGGTTTACTCACTTTAAGGTTTGAAATAGCATCCTGGCAAAGCCCCTCCGAGGAGGCGCCTTGACTATTAGAGGTCCCCGGCTAGAGGTCCCCGGCTAGAGGTCCCCGGCTAGAGGTCCCCGGCTAGAGGTCCCCGGCTAGAGGTCCCCTGCGACGCACCCGGCGCTGCTGCTTTGTGCCCCAGCACCGCTGCCTGCTTAATCGGCGGCCTTGGAAACAAATTTTTCGGTCAATTTTTCGACTGACCAGGAATCCGGCCGCTGGCTGGGCGGAAACTCCTTGAAAGTTTGCAGGAACATCGCTGTCTGGGCAAGCCCCATTTGCATATGCGGTGCCTTGCTGATCATCCAGTCCCAGTAGGTATTGGAATTGTGGTCGGCTCGCTCGTAGGGGTCGCGACGCAAATTGAAGATCTTCGGCAGACGCAAGACCACAACGGGCTCGGCCCACAATGCCATTGTCTGGGCGCGGTTTTCGGCATACACCATTTTCCAGTCGCCAACCCGCCTCCCTCATGAATGACTCATTCACCGACGAATCATTAAACCGATGGAAAAGGCGCATGTAAAGACCCGTTGCAAAGCCTTGATTGACGTGCGGGGAAAAGTTGCTGATTAGTCGAGCTGGGGATCAAAAACCAGCTCAAGCAGGGCCGTCCCGACCCTATCGTCGAGGGGCAGGGAGATGCTGAGACGGGCGCCATCGGCGACAAACAAGCCTTCGCTGACGGGCTCGGAATTGCGCAGCAGGCGGCTGTCCCGGGAATCGACGTAGGCCATGCGTGCGCCGGAGGTGCTCTGGCGACCGGTTGCCCGAATATCGATATCCACCAGGGTATCCTGTTGCTCACCCCTCGCGATGACCCGGTGCAGCCGCTGCTCAAGCGAGCTGTCGTCAGCGTCGCCGCGCTGAATGATTTCAGTGAAACACTCCAGCGCCAGGGTGTTCGCATCTGCATTACCAAAGCGAATGGTGGCATCGGTGACCCGGGTTTCGGCCTCGCTGATCCTGATCAGGCGAGCACTGCCGCTCAATGCCACCGCACCGGACTGGCTGGCAATCTCTGCCTCGGCGCGCACCTTGCGAGTGCTGGATGGCCCCGGGATAATCGGCGCGCCGGTCACAAAGTCGAGGCTCGGTGCATCGGGCCCCTCTCCGCTAATTCGAAAAGTCAGTGCCGCATCGAACAAGCGGAATTCAAACTGATTGTCGTTCACCTCGACCTGTTGTTCACCGAGGCCGGGATAACAGCTACGCAGCATTGCCCGATCACTGTCGACAACCGTGATATCGACGATGCTGCGCATGGTTTCTTCGCCACGACTGGCCAGCCCAGGATCATCCAGCTGCCACGCATACTCCGCCGATAGCAGCCAGGTACCCGCCAGTGATTCGGCGTTGTATTGCTGGCCACCATCGTCATCGTCGCCGCCACCGCCGCAAGCTGCCAGCAGGGTCAGCACCAACGCTGCCAGTATTGCTCGCGTTATCTGCATCATCGCTACCACACCTTGTATTCGGCTACCCAGTCTGCCAGCGCCTTGCGCTCGAGGGCGATAGCAGGTTCATTGAGTTCGCGGTATGACGGGGTCAAAAAGCGCATGTAGCGACCGTCCTCGACAAGATGCAGCTTGAAAAATGCCACCGTGTAAAGATTCTGCAGGCGCTGCGCCTCGGCGATGGGAAAACCATCGGCCGTACAGGTCTGCAGCCAGGGCTCCACCAGGCCCGCAGCACCGACGCCCGCCCAGTCCCCGAGCTCCAGGCCCAGCGCAAACAGGCCGTCGGCAACAGCGCAGACATTGGCGAAATGACCGTGGGTAGCACCTTCGACCGCTATGCTCCAGGCCGGCTCCAAGGCCTGGTTTAAATCGAAAGCACGGGCGTTGCTGGCAATCGGCACGGTGGTATCAAGACTCCCGCCCAGCAGTAGCAGTGGCACCGGCACCTGGCTAAGGGCGCCGTCGCTGAAAACGTCCAACACGCCGGCAACCGGCATGATCGCCCTGACCCGCGGGTCGGCCGCCCCACCTCCAAACTCGCCTACTGCAATACCCATCGCGGCGGCACCACCGAAGGAGTGACCGGTTACACCGATACGGAACGGGTCGACCGCGCGGTACCAAAGGCTCAGGGGATCCTGTGCCCGCTGCAGCAGAGTATCGATGGCGAAAGAGATATCCGGTACCCGGTCAGCAGCGGCCTCGGCAGCATCCTTGGGCAGCGGGCTCGGGGACTGGCTATTGCCGATGTGGTCTACCGCTACCACCACGAAGCCATGGCTGGCGAGGGTTTCCATCAGCGGCGTCGATTGGGTGGGGGTGCCGTCGAACTCGTGGGAAAAAACCAGCAGTGGCCAACGCCGGTCGCCCAGCAATGGCGCTTCACGGTATGCCAGTAATGCCGGCAACTGCAAAAAGTCGCTTACCGGGTAGGTCGCGGGGGAGAAGCCTTCGGTACTGCTGGCGGGATACCAAAGGTGCAGCGGCAGTGTTCGCCCGCCGGTTTCCCGATCGCGACTATTGTCTGTCGCTTCGGTTAAGCGATAACCCACTGCGTAAGCACCGGGCAAGGAGGGATCATCCGGCTCCTGCGCCTGGGCGCCACCCATCCATAGCACCCACAGACAGCAGACCCATAATCCCCTCCAGGTGCGATCATGTAACCCGATATCGGCTGGCTTCACAAATACCCCTGGAGCAACTGACGCACATCGACTCTTGCCTGCAAGCGTGCCGCGAGCATAAACATGCCGCCGAGCTTGCGATGCAAAAACAGGGCGTCGGCGGGTGGCGTATGCCAGTAACCCTTCTCCATACTCAGCACCATTCCCGCGTCACTAAGGCGAGACGTCAGGTCCGATTCGGCAAAATCATAGGGCCCCCGATGACGCGCTGGTTCCGTGGCCATCAAAAACAAGTCGAGCAGGCTTTCGCGTTGGTCTCTATTCATTTCCTCTTGAAAATAGCCGATAGCCCGGGCGCTGACAAACAAAGCGTCACGATCTTCCGCGATCGCCGCCCTGAACAGTTGCCGATACGCTTCTATGATGTCATCGGAATAGGAGCGGGTGGCGCCAAAATCGAGCAGAACCAGTTGTTTGCTCTCGTAGCAATACTGGTAATTGGCGAAGTTGGGGTCGGTCTGAACCATTTTGAATTCGAACAGCTCGCGAAACAGCAGCTCCATCAAAAGGCTCATTGCGCGCTCGCGAGACACCCGGGTCGCTCCCTGCAGGGATTCTATGGGATGACCCTCGATAAAGCTCATCGCCAGAATGTTTTCAGTGGTGAGTTCCGACTCCACTTCTGGCAACACAAACTGCGGGGCGTCGGCTAACAACTCGCGATAGCGGGTGAGATAACTTGCTTCACGCAGGTAGTCGGCTTCCTCGTGCAGCTGGGTTTTGGCCTCGGCGAGCAGTGGCGCAATATCCAGTTGCGGTGGCACCAGTCTCGAGATCCGCAGTAGCGTAGCGACATTGTCGACGTCGCTGTTGATGCTTTTGCGCACACCCGGGTACTGCAACTTGATCGCCAGTCGTTTCCCCTTCTGCGATATTGCTTCATGCACCTGCCCTATCGAAGCCGAGGCCACCGGGTCGAAGGAAAACTGGTAGACCTTATCCTCCCAGTCTTGTCCCCAGTTTTGCTCCAGCACCGCCACCACCTGTTTAACCGGCATTGATTGGGCATCGGAGCGCAGCCGCGCCAACACCTCGGTAAACTGGGGTGGCAGCACGTCGCCGGCATCCATGGACAGCAACTGCCCTACCTTCATTGCCGCGCCCCGCAGGTTGGCCAACTGGTCCGCCACCCGGCGGGCGTTGGCGGGGGTCAGGAACAGGTCGCTCGCCCTGGGCCGGTTGCCCTGCGCCAGCTGACGACTGCCCTCGGCCAGCATGCCCCCGGCAACCCCCGACGCCAAGCGCACCATCCGGGAAAAACGGGACACTCGATTGCCCGGAACCGCTGCATTCGAGCCTTTGACTTTTGCCTTGCGGTCGGGCTTGGCGCCGGCTTTCGCGGGCGCATCCGTCTTTTTAGGGGGTTTGTCTGCCATGCATCAGCTCGCCGTCAGGTGAAATATAAGGCCCCGGCGCCGGCACGGGCTTGCGCAGCCAAAGCACCGGGGCCGTCATCGTCAGGGGGCACAACGTTTTACCCAACTAATCCGGGTAAAGGCTTGTTTTACGCACTAGTACTCTTTCAGGGTGATATTGTCGCATGCAGAGCTTACCAGATGATTCAAGTCAAGGCGTAGCCTGCAGGAAATGGCGCGCCCTTTTCAAAGGCTGCAACGATGGATTGGAGCA
>JAHEGP010000154.1 GCA_024645065.1 Cellvibrionales bacterium
GTAGAATCAGTCTAAGTCCGACAGACTCCTAGCCGGCGTCATTGCCGTCGTATCCATCGGATTCCAGACCTTGCACTGTTACCCAAGGAGCCCTGAGTGAACACTCCCGGCCAATTTCGGTTTCGTCGCTTGCGCAGGAGCGACTCGCTGCGCAGGCTGGTACGCGAGACCCGTTTGCATGTCGACGATTTTATACTGCCATTATTTGTGGAGGAGGGCATCGATGAGCCGGTGCCGATCGCCAGTATGCCCGGTGTTGTGCGTCATACCGAGGAGGGGTTGGCCCAGGCCGTGCAGCGCGCATGGGCGTCGGGGATCAAGGCGGTCATATTGTTTGGTGTCTCCCGCCATAAGGATGGGCAAGGCTCCGACACCTGGTCCCGGCAGGGGTTAATGGCGCGCAGTATTGCGACGGCCAAGGCGGCGCAACCTCAAATGGTGGTAATCAGTGACAATTGTTTCTGCGAATATACGGATCATGGTCATTGCGGCGTGGTGGTCGAGGATGATGTAGACAATGATGCCACCCTCGCCAACCTTGCGCGTCAGGCGGTGGTTGCGGCAGAGGCTGGGGTGGACATGATCGCCCCCTCGGGGATGATGGACGGTACGGTCGGTGTGTTGCGAGAAGCACTCGATGGCGCCGGTTTTCAGCACATACCAATCATGTCATATTCAAGCAAATTCGCCTCGGCTTTTTACGGCCCGTTTCGAGATGCGGTAGATAGTAGCTTCAAGGGGAGCCGCGACACCTATCAAATGGATGTTGCCAATGGTCGCGAAGCGCTGGCCGAATCGTTGCGGGACGAGCAGGAGGGCGCCGACATCCTGATGGTCAAGCCGGGCATTGCCTTTCTCGATGTGCTGCACGGTATTCGTCAGCGCAGCTCCCGTCCGCTGGCGGTCTATCAGGTGAGTGGAGAATACGCCATGATCAAAGCAGCCGCAGCGGCCGGGGTAATCGACGAGCGAGCCGTAGTGATGGAGTCCCTCGGGGCGTTCAAGCGAGCCGGTGCAGACCTTATCATTACCTATTTCGCCGAGCAGGCGGCTGGCTGGCTGCAGCAGGGCTGACGCTTATGCCGCCGGGGTGACATCCCGGCGATCTGGTTCACAAATTTCATTTTCTTGGGTTGCCGTGTTGACGCGGCGACTACATTGGCTGACGGGCTTTGCTAAGCTACTCATACCATGCCCGGAGACGCGGTGAATGCAAGTTAGTGAAATTAGCGAACTCGACTCGACTGAAATCGATTCCTTCCTCGGCCGTATACCGCTTTACCGTGAAATTCGCTCCCGCGATGCCGAGCAGTTTGAGCGCCTGATGCGGTTTTCGAGACGGGTTGAGATGGAGCCCGGCGAGTTGATTATGCGGCGTGGCGACAAGGGTAGCTGGCTGTATTTCCTGCTGGTCGGCCAATTGGCGGTGTTCGCCGCTAACGGAGACCCGGAGGAAGTTCCACTCAACTATATCAGCCCCGGCGAGATGTTTGGTGACCTGGCGTTGTTGGGTAGCTTCGAGCGCAGGGTCACGGTTCGCACCGATCGCAATGCCCGTCGAGCCGTTCTGTTGGCCACCGACTTCGGCTGTTTTGGTCGTTTGACCGATTTTGCCCTGGTCTCCCTCCAGACCAAACTGGCCTTTTATCGCCTGATCGCCAAGGGCATCCGCTGGCGGCTTGAATTGAAGAAGATGGAGCAGCCAGATCATCCCCTGGCGCTGAAGACCAGCGCAGTGTCGATCTTTGAAGGTAAAACCGATTCCGAGGAGGAATTGCAATTTCTCCATCGCCACGCCTGTGAATTGGCGGGCATCCTGACCGGCTGGCATGGCGATATGTCGAGGCCGGATATGCTCGGCTACAGCGCAGCCCGGATTGATCGCGCCGTTTTCTCCGTATAGAGCCCTGGCTGTCAGCCGCATTCTGCTGCTGACAATCCGGGGAGACCCCGAGTTTACCCCAGGGCAACCCAGGCCCCAGCGGACTACGTCAGCGCAGCCTGAGGTGAGCCCGAATTAAACCGGGGTGCGCTGCCTAGTCCAGCGATACGCGATCACGCAATAGTTCGAACAGGCTGTCATTGATGCCGTCGATGGCGCGCAATTGGTCAATCGATTCAAAAGGCCTGGCGCTGATGATGCGTTCGGCCAGCACCGCGCCGACTTTTGGCAGGGTCTGGATCGCGGGTTTTGTCGCCGAATTAAGGCCCACCGGGGCAGCTGGCAAGCTGTTGCCAGCGCCTTGCCCCTCGAGGATTTTCTCCATTCGCTCCACCAGCCGGATCAGCTCCATTTTGATATTCCGTTGGCGTTGGTTGGCCTCCAGCATATCCTGGTGCAGGGTCCACAGCAGCCAGACAATTGCAGCGAGTATCAAGACGACCAGGAACATTTGACTATCCTCCGAAACGGGTAACAGGATTGCCCGTGTGTAAGCCCAACGAGATTTTTCACCGCCTGTGCAGGTCGCACAGGGTTGAGCTTCAGGGCAAGCTTAGTCTAGCGTGTTGCCCGGGAGAACAAAAGCCATGCTCGGCAGCGCAATAAAGGAAAGGCTGGCAATGCCTGCAATCGCGCTACAAATCGCCGGCAATCCAGTAGCCGTACCAGGCATTCATCACCAGCTCGGGATACCAGGTTTTGCCAACGCTGCCGTTATAGCGCGCCAGGGCTTTGGTCAGGTTACCCTTTTCTCGCGCCAGGTAAAACTGCAGGATGCGACACCCATAACGCAGGTTGGTATCCAGCTCAGTCAGGTTGTCGCTCGGGCGGCCAATTTCGTTTTTCCAGAATGGCATGACCTGCATCAAACCCTGGGCGCCGACGCGAGATACGGCATAACGGTCGAATCGACTTTCGACCTGTATCAGTGCCAGTACCAGGTCGGGCTTGAGTTGAGCGGCGCTGGCTTCCCGGTGCACTGCCTTGAGCAACTGCAGTCGTTCCGACGGGTCCGGAATGAAGCGCTGCAGGCGCGCTGACATATCGACCAGCCAGACTTCTGCGTCGTAACGATCCTCAAAGCTATGGGCATCATCAATAGCTTGCTCGAGGAAGGCGCGCAGTTGACCCTGCTCATCATCTGATTTTTGAGTAGTAGTAGAAGCGATAGAGGTCGGCGCCAACAAGAGGCTAACGACAGAGAGCAGGATCGCGGTTTTTTTCATGCTGGCGCGTACCCTTGGGGCTAGGTAATGGGCTGGAGGCTCCCTGGCAGTTTAGCTCACGGTCGATGGGGCTGCCCCTTCGCTCAAGCGATCAGCAATAAAATCCAGGGCCTGGTCGAGTTTCAGCGCCTGCTTTTCGCTGTCCTGCCGGCCTTTGTATTCGATCTGCTTCTCCT
This sequence comes from Cellvibrionales bacterium, assembly GCA_024645065.1. Classification (GTDB taxonomy): domain Bacteria; phylum Pseudomonadota; class Gammaproteobacteria; order Pseudomonadales; family JAHEGP01; genus JAHEGP01. The sequence goes on from JAHEGP010000154.1 coordinate 3,345, forward strand.
TCAGGCCCCGATCTCCTATCACCAGTTGATGGGGAATCCCGATTAACTCCATATCGGCAAACTTGACCCCGGGTCGCTCCTTGCGATCGTCCAGTAGAACATCGTAACCGCGTTCGCGCAGCTGCTGATAAAGCGCTTCGGCGGCTTCTGCGACGGCCTCGGATTTGTGCATGTTGAGCGGGATGACCACCAGTTCGAACGGAGCGATACTGGCGGGCCAGCAAATGCCGGCAGCATCGTTGTTTTGCTCGATTGCCGCGGCGACCATGCGCGAAACGCCAATACCATAACAGCCCATGGTCATGAGCTGGTTCTGGCCCTCCTCGTTCTGCACGCTCGCATTCATGGCTTCGCTGTATTTTGTGCCGAGCTGGAAAATGTGCCCGACTTCGATGCCGCGCTTGATCACCAGTTTGCCCTGGCCGTCGGGACTCGGATCGCCATCGACCACATCCCGCAAATCGACGGTCTGCCCCACAGTGCAGTCGCGCTCCCAGTTGACGCCCCGGAGGTGGTATCCATCGCGATTGGCGCCGCAGCAAAAGTCGGCGAGCGCCGCGGCGCTGTGGTCAACCAGGGTGGGAATATCCAGCCCCACCGGGCCTATGGAGCCCGGTGCGCATCCCAGCTTTGCGACAATCGCGGCATCCGCAGCAAGGCTCAGGGGTTTGGCTACGCCCTCGATTTTTTCCGCCTTGACCTTGTTCAGGCTGTGGTCCCCGCGCAGCACCAGTGCTACCAGGGGTGCGTCCTCGGTATCGCCATCGACGATCAGGGTTTTGACCAGCTGTTCGGGGGTTGCGCGCAAAAAACCGGAAAGTTGATCGATGCTGTGGATACCCGGCGTCGCTATCTCCTCCATCACCTGGCCGGGGGCGGGGCGGTTTTCTGCCGGCGCCAGTGCCGCGGCCATTTCAACGTTGGCGGCGTAGTCGCTGTGGTCTGAAAAGGCGATGGCGTCCTCGCCGGATTCAGCGAGTACATGAAACTCATGTGACGCCTGGCCGCCGATGGAACCGGTGTCGGCAATAACAGCGCGAAACTCCAGTCCGATCCGTCGCAGAATAGTGCTGTATACCCGGTGCATGACGCGGTAGGTTTGCTGTAACGACTCTTCGCCCAGGTGGAAGGAGTAGGCATCCTTCATAATGAATTCACGGGCTCGCATGATACCGAAGCGTGGACGGATTTCGTCGCGAAACTTGGTCTGGATCTGGTAGAAGTTGGCGGGCAACTGGCGATAGCTCACGACTTCGTTGCGCACCAGGTCGGTGATCACTTCCTCGTGGGTGGGTCCGAGGCAAAACCCTCGCTGGTGACGGTCCTCAACGCGCAGTAACTCCGGGCCGTATTGTTCCCAGCGCCCGGACTCCTGCCACAGCTCCGCCGGTTGCACCACCGGCATCAGGATTTCCTGGGCGCCGGATGCGTCCATTTCCTGGCGGACAATGTTTTCGACTTTGCGCAGTACCCGGAGTCCCAGTGGCAGCCAACTGTAGAGCCCCGAGGCAAGTTTTCGAATCATTCCGGCGCGCAGCATCAGGCGATGGCTGATAATCTCGGCATCTGCGGGGGTTTCTTTCATGGTCGCTATCAATAACTGGCTGGCGCGCATCGCTTGGTCCCTTGTGCCCGGTTTGTCAGGTTGTGTTCGAAGCGCCGGATTTTACGCTGCTGGCGCAATCCGGTACAGTGCCTCGTCTTTGTTCCAGAGGGTTTGAATATGTTCGAGTTACATCCTGTGCTTGCTGCCGACAGCTGGTATTTGGGCGATTTTCCGTTATCGGCGCTCTTGCTTTCGAAAGATGCCAACTATCCCTGGTTTATTCTGGTGCCGCGTCAGCCGGGGGTCGAAGAGATTTACCAGCTTGGCGAACAGCAACGTGCTCAGCTGCTCGAAGAATCCTGTTTGTTGGCGGAAGTCCTGCAGCAGGTTTTCCAGGCTGACAAGCTCAATATCGCGGCCCTCGGAAACGTAGTGCCGCAATTGCACCTGCATCATATCGTGCGTTTTAACAACGACGTGGCCTGGCCGCGGCCGATATGGGGTGTCGTGCCGCCGCTCGACTATAGCGAAAGCCAGTTGAATCAGAGTATCGAGCTCGTGCTGGGGGCCCTGTCAGGGCAGGGTTTTCGTGTTCTTGATGGCGATCTTCCCGGCTAGGCGCAGGGAAATACCCTGTAATTGCAGCGTTTTCGCGAAAAGACCCTGGATCGACTTGTATTATAGGGTTTTATGAAATATACCTTATAACAGCCAGTGTTTAAGCCTATAAAAAAAGCACTCGAGTCTTAAACGCCGGTGGGGTACACGTTAAAAATGCTCAACACAGGAATCATGGGTATGGTTGTAAAAAAGAAAGCGGTTGCCAGGCCTCAAGGCGCCACGGCAGTCAAGAAAGCTCCGGCTCTGAAAGATAAAATGACCAAGGCGCAGATGCTGACCGCCATTTCTGATAACACGGGTCTTACCAAGGTCCAGGTTGGTTCTGTGCTGGACGAGCTGGAGTCGCTCGTTGATCGCAGTATTCGCAAGCGCGGTGTGGGCGAGTTCACCCTGCCCGGATTGCTCAAGATCAGCACGGTGAAAAGGCCGGCGAAAAAAGCGCGCAAGAACGTCCCTAATCCATTCAAGCCGGGCGAGCTGATGGATGTTGCTGCCAAGCCAGCATCGATCCAGGTAAAAATCCGCCCCCTGAAAAAACTGAAGGAATACGCAGCAGAATAAAGCCTGCATATCCTGGCGGGGCTGGTCTCCCGACCGGCCTCGTGGTTTCCCCTCCCTGTCTTCCTGAATCCGCTCGCACCCCCCTTCGATCTGCAGTCGGCAGCTTCAGTTCGGTGAAAACTGCCTGTGGCACGTTCCTTGTTCCCTGGATGAAATAATCGTTGGCAGCTTAACCGCGGCTTGTTATATCGGGTATAATCGCCGCCCTTGACGAGGCCCGGGAGGTTTTTCCCGGGCGCCCTGTTTGGAGTTGAATCACATGCCAATTTACGAATATCAGTGTCAGGCATGCAGGCATCAGTTTGAAAAGCTGCAAAAAATCAGTGACAAACCGCTCAGCATTTGCCCGGCGTGTCAAAAGCCCGAGCTGAAAAAGATGGTTTCTGCAGCCGCCTTCCGGCTCAAGGGCGGAGGCTGGTATGAGACTGATTTCAAAACCGGCAACAAGAAAAACCTGTCCTCCAATGCGGGCAGTGATGGCGCTGGATCAGCCGCCAAGCCTGCTGCCGACAGCACCACTCCAGGAAAAGAAAAGGGCAAGGCTGTCGCCGCCAGGGACAACAACTAGTCGCTCTATCCCTGCAGCTTGCGAGGTGATTCCCGCTTAATGGCAAGTGGACGCTACCCAAAGCGGCGTCGACTCGCCAGGCGGGGTTTTGCGTTCGCAAGTCTGCATCAGCGATCACCACAATCATCGAAACCCCGGCGCTGCCAGGCGGCGCCGGGAACACAACAGGAATTCGTTATGCGCACTCATTACTGCGGTGATATCAGGCCCGAGCACTGTGACACCAATATCACCCTGTGCGGGTGGGTCGACAGGCGTCGAGATCACGGTGGCGTTATCTTTCTCGACCTGCGTGACCACCGGGGGCTGGTTCAGGTTGTGTTCGATCCGGATGCCGGGGCGGCCTTCGAGCTGGCAGACAAAGTGCGTAGCGAGTATGTATTGTGCGTCACCGGCAAAGTGCGTCGCCGCGAGGGCGATACCGTCAATCCCAACATGCCGACCGGAGAAATCGAGGTTTACGGTACTGAACTGGAAATTCTCAGTGTTGCCCAGACCCCGCCGTTCCCGCTCGACCAACATCATGCCGTGGGAGAAGACGTGCGCTTGCGTTATCGTTATGTTGACCTGCGGCGCAGTGAGATGCAGCAAAAGCTGCGAACCCGGGCGCGGGTCACCAGTTTGACTCGCCGCTATCTCGAGGAGTCGGGTTTTGTTGAGCTTGAAACGCCCATACTGACCCGCGCCACACCCGAAGGAGCGCGGGACTACCTTGTGCCGAGCCGAACCCATCCCGGTGAATTTTTCGCCCTGCCGCAGTCGCCACAACTGTTCAAGCAACTGCTGATGATGTCGGGCTTTGATCGCTACTACCAGATTGCCAGGTGTTTTCGCGATGAAGACCTGCGCGCGGACAGGCAGCCGGAATTCACCCAGGTGGACATAGAAACCAGTTTCATGTCCGATGACCAAATTATGGCGGTAGCCGAGGGCTTGATTCGCAAATTGTTCGAGGAAACCCTCGCTGTCGACCTCGGTGAAATGCCCCGCATGCCCTATGCCGAGGCGATGGCTCGCTTTGGTAGTGACAAGCCCGATCTGCGTATTCCGCTGGAGCTGGTCGACATCACAGACCTGATGCAGGCCGTTGAATTCAAGGTTTTCAATGGCCCGGCGAATGATCCCAGGGGTCGGGTTGCGG
>JAHEGP010000155.1 GCA_024645065.1 Cellvibrionales bacterium
AAAAGTGGCTGTCTATATGTCGGACTGTCCCGATCGTTTTTACGCGGGCGGCAATTTGGGTACGCCAATACTGCACACCAACGATGACCAGGCACTGGTTGCCAATCCGGATACCCAGGTAAGACACTATTTTTACCTTGCGACCGAGCGCGGCGAAGCCATCATACTGGCGGAGCGCAAATTGGCTTTGCAGGGAGCCCCGAATTTTCGTGACCTGGGTGGCTACGAGGCGCACCAGGGGCGGCCATTGAAGTGGGGCAAGCTTTATCGCTCCAGCAAATTATCGGCGTTGACCGAAACCGACATGAGTTATGTGCGCCGGCTGGGCCTTACCCTGGTTTGTGATTTTCGCCAGGTGATTGAACAACAACTCGAGCCCATTCGCCTGATGGGTGACAACTCTCCCATTTTAACCAGCTTGCCGGTTCAGCCCGGCAGTTCAGCCAGCTTTCTGGAAAACCTTCACAAGGGAATCATAGCAGTGCCGGACGGGGCCGCGTTCATGGAGGAGATCAATCGGGACTTTGTCATCAACCAGGTTCCCCAGTATGCAGAAATGTTCCAACTGCTGCTTATGGGTGACCAGCAGGTGCTGATTCACTGTGCATCGGGCAAGGATCGAACCGGGTTTGGCGCCGCGCTGATTCTGGATGTTCTCGGGGTGAGCGAGGACGCGGTGGTGGAGGATTATTTGCTGACCAATAATTATTTGTCCCTCGACAAGGAGGTGGCAAGGCTATCCAGGGAGTTTTACGATCACGAGGGCTCAGCGGTATCCGAGGAAGTACTGCGGCCCCTGCTGGAAGTGCGGCCCGAATACATTAGAGCCTGTTTTGATGAAATAAGAAGGCGCTACAAGTCGAAAGAGCACTTTTACGAGTCGGCCCTGAACCTGGACAAGAACAAGCTGGAACAATTGAGGACAAAGTATTTGCACTAGCTGTATGCTGATCGAAGCCCTGGGATAGGGTAACGACATACAACCCACGTTGCGGCCCGGCCTGCAACTATCACTCGTTGTATGCATTGGAGGATGTCCATATGACCAGAGCGTTACCCGATAACCCCAATCATATCGCACGACTTTGCAGCCTGTTCGACCTGGGCAATGTGCAGGGCAAGGTGACCAGCGTGGCCGGTGGTTTTCATCACTTTATGTGGCGACTGGAAACACAACATGGATGCTTTGCGATAAAACAGCTGGGGGGCGATATGGATATGGGGGACGCAGCCACGGTTGCGCAGGTCAATGCTACCGAAGTCACGGCCCGGGAATTTTGCCGCCATGGCATTCCATCCCTCTATTCACTGCACCTGGATCGCCAACACCTGCAGCTGGTGGACGACACCGGCTATCTTGTCTATCCCTGGACCAACGCTCGCGCCTGCCACAGAAACGGTGTCCAGGAACATCACGCGGCGATCGTCGCCGGCACTCTCGCCCATATGCATCGCAGTGAGATCGAGGTACCAGAATTGCGGGACGTGCCCGCCTTTCCGGTCACCGCAGAGCGCGTCATCGAGCTGGTGCAACTGGCTCGCCAGCGCAATGTCCGCTACTGCGATATTCTTGAGCAGCGCCTGGAGGACATCCTGCGCATAGTGGCACGCCACGCCCCTGCACTGGAGCGCCTTGCAAACCACCAGGTGATTAGCCATGGCGATCTGGATCATAAAAACGTGCTTTGGGATGAGGCGGGAGAGCCGCTGCTGATTGACTGGGAATCTGCCCGGCGCCTCAACCCAAGCTACGAGTTGCTGCTAGAGGCCTTGGACTGGGGAGGTATAACCGCCAATTTCGATGCACGACCTTTCACCACGATCCTGCAGGCCTACGTGGATGCCGGTGGCGTCATCGATAAAGCATTGATCCCGGCAGCGTCTGATGCAATTCAGGGCGCCTGGGTAAGTTGGCTGCTCTACAACGTGGGTCGGGCGATCGGCTTCAAGGACACCCATCAACGCGCGCTGGGCTCCGGCCAGGTCGATCTTGTGGTAAGTACTTTATTGCGCATGGAGAGACAGGCCGACCGGCTGATCGCGATTGCCATGCAGTATGCCTCCTGATGCGCAAGAGCTCAAATCTTTCCCCTGATCTTAACTATGGGTACCGAGAGCCGCTTGAGGGCACTGACTGGCCCGCCTGGGCACCCGGATCAATGTCCAATTGCTGCAGCAACAAAGCGCCCTCGGGCTTCTGGGGCAACGGCCTGCGTCAGCACGACGCACTGCATCAGTCGAGCTAAATATCGACTTCGCAGAAGATACGGATTATGGTTGTAAATCGACTGACATTTGTTCAAGCCATGGTTGGAGATAAAAATGAAAAAAAGTTTAACCGCGTTAGTCCTGGCTTCACTGGGTGTACAGGGTTTGGCCTGGGCTGGGGAAGCAGTACACTGGACATATTCCGGCGCAACCGGTCCGGACCATTGGGCTGAACTTTCGGATGAGTTCGAGGCCTGTCGGCTGGGGAAAAATCAGTCCCCTATCAATATCGTTAGCGACGAAGTTGTCGAGTCGGCTTTGCCGCCGATCAACCTGGATTACACGGGTAGTACTGCAAGCGTGATCAATAATGGTCATACTCTGCAGGTCAATGTATCCGGCAAGAACAGCCTGACGACTCATGGCGGTACTTTTCAACTCACCCAGTTTCATTTCCACAGCCCTAGTGAACACCAGATAGACGGCGAGTCCTTTCCTCTGGAGGCACACTTTGTCCACCAGAACGAAAAGGGCGAACTGGCGGTCGTGGGCCTGCTGTTTCGCTTGGGTGAGGAGAACCAGAATCTGGTCAGCTTAACCGAGGTGGCGCCGCAAAAATCGGGTGAGCAGGTCAGCTATTCGCGGCCCGTGCCCAAATTACTGAATCGCGATATCACCCACTATTATCGCTACAGTGGTTCGCTGACTACCCCTCCCTGCACTGAGGGCCTGCGCTGGTTTGTGATTCCCGTCCCCGTGACCATATCGGAAGAGCAGATCGCCACCTATATTGGGCTGATCGGAGCCGATGCCCGCGGGCCGCAACCGATCAACGCGCGCATCGTCCTGCATGGCAAGTGATGACTGATCATTGCAACTCGCGCCGTCCGCTGCAAGCGGTTGTTAGACCTCGGATGAAGCGATGGTGAAGCCGCCCTTGTAGTAGGCGATCTTAGTAGCAGGCGATCTTAGTAGCAGGCGATCTTGTAGTATACGATCTTCAATTTCACCGCAGTGGCGCTGGTGTGGGTCTGGCCGTCCTTCCACTCGACGCCACCCCCCGTTTTGGCGGTGATGGTTGCCTTCCAGGCAAACTCGGCGTCCATGCCGCCGCCAATCTTTTTCGCCAACTCCCTGGAAATCTCGTCGCTCTTGGGCGCCACCAACACCTGGCTCGGCTTTACTGACGAGTAGGCAGCATCAAGATCAATCAAACGTGATGCAGGCCATGGCGCTCGGCCTGGCGGCGACTGGCATTGCGTTGGACCGAGTCAGTCCCCCTTCACCGCCCGCCGCGTGACCGCCCCAAGCGACATCCCCTGCACCAGTATCGAAAACAGCACCACGCCGTAGGTTAGCGCGAGCAGAGTGTTGCGCTCGTTGCCTTCGGGTAGCGATAACGCCAGCGCCACGGATATACCACCGCGCAAGCCGCCCCAGGTGAGCACCTTCCAGCTGCCGGCGGGCAGACGAAACGCGCCCTGCAGCAAACGCACCGGCGCGCCCACCGTGAGCCAGCGCGCGAACAGCGTCACCACGATGGCAACCAGCGCCGCTAGCAGATTGTGCAAGGAATAGACGATGCTCAACACCTCCATGCCGATCAGCACGAAGAGCACCGCATTGAGAATTTCGTCGATCAGTTCCCAGAACATGTCGAGATAGCGGCGGGTGATGTCGGACATCGCCAGCGCGCGGCCGTGGTTGCCGACGATTAGCCCCACCATCACCATCGCCAGCGGACCCGACACATGCAGGGCAATTGCCAGTGCATAGCCGCCGGTCACCGCCGCCAGCGTCAGCAACACCTCGACTTGATAGTTGTCGATGCTGCGCAGCAGGATAAATGTGAGGTAACCCAAGGCCAGTCCGAACGCGATGCCGCCACCGGCCTCGTGCAGCAGCAGTTCCAGCGCGTGCCCCGCGCTCGGCGTGTGGCCGCTGGCGAGAACGCCCAGCAGCAGCGCAAAGATCACCACGCCCACGCCGTCGTTGAACAGCGATTCGCCGGCGATCACCAACTCGAGTTCTTTCGGCGCGCCCGCGGATTTGAGGATACCCATCACCGCGATGGGATCGGTGGGGGATATCAGCGCTCCGAACAGCAGGCAATACATCAGCGGCAATGGTAGCCCAACCAGCGGCAGCGCAAGCCACATGCCCACGCCCACCACGATGGTCGACAGCAGTGTGCCCAGTAGCGCGAGCACGGCCACCGGCCAGCGATAGGCCTTCAATTCGCTGAGATCGACGTGCAGCGCCGCCGCGAACAACAGAAACGACAGCATGCCCTGCATCAGCACTTCGGAGAAATTAATCGAGCGCAACAGCACTTCCTCGTAGCGGCGCAGGCTGCTGGCGAGGCCCAGTTCGTCGAGCGCGACCAATGTCAATGATAGCGCCAGCGCAGACACCATCACGCCGATGGTCGCCGGCAATTTCAGGAAGCGATGATTCAGATACGCCAGCAGCGCGGTAATCACCAGGCAAATCGCTAAGACGTTCAGCATGGGCTACGCAGCCGTCGAGGAAAATGAATGGCCTTCGAATCGCGGAAGTTCACGGAGAATAAAACACTTCTTTCCCGAAGTCGATAGCTGCCGGACAGCCGCCGATCCGCCCGCCGATCTTTCACTTTGCGACACCCGGCTTTTCCTCGTTTTCAGCCCGATTCCTGTTCTACGGCCAATAGTAAGCCTGCCGCTTCTTTAAGCTGGATTCCGCAGCCGAACGCTGCTATAGCCGGTAAGAGATTGATATCTTTACGAAAAAATGCGGATTACTGTGCGCCCTATGGGTGAGTCCAGAGACGCTGCACGGTTTCTCGAAAAACCCCAAAGCGCCAGGACGTCGTTATCACTCCTGGCAAGGGCTCTGCCGGGTGCGGCCCAAGCCATTGCCGGCGCGCGATGCCTTGCCTGTGATACGGCATTCCGGCACTGAGGGCTTTCCCGATAATTCCGTGCCCAACTGCGGGTTCCAGGTTTAAACGAGCGCAGCAACGCAGATGATCAAGGTTTCATGGAGTCAGTCGAAAAGCCGTGCCCAGGGTGGCGCGCGATACTCCAGCAGCACTGCCGGGCTTTGAAGATATTGGCCTTCTTACCCACTGTGGCCGCCTCCTATGCGGTTCTTGTTCATCGGGTCAGTGTTTTGCCTGCGGCTAGCTTTCGGCCGGCGTCCCGGAGATTCCATCTCGCGATGGACACCCTCGCCTAAAAGCCCACTCCTGGTGCCGGGTCGGTAGCGGACTTGCACCGCCAGGTCATCCGGAAACCGCCAGGTGTACCGGATCAGCGCCCGTCAAGGCGCTACGCACCATGCCTGGCGCACCAATAAAGGGGCCGGTGATGTCACCGGCCCCTTTATTGGCTTGCTTCTCTATCTGCCAGTTTTGGCTCGGCAACAGGCAATATATTGCGCACCAGGCGGGCGCGCTGCGACACTTGTCCATCCTCTTCGCGCAAAAGTCGCACTGGCACCCCACGCGCGGAGTCTACTACCGCCATGACTGATGCCTGGGCTGCCGAATCGGCAAACACAGCGGATTCGTCGGCGATAGCAGCCAACAACCTTTGCTGGCGCTGCTCGGCACTGAGTTCGTCATCTTCCAGTGGCGTATGCGCTTCCACATAAATGTCGCCTTTATACCAGGCGGCCAAATAAGGCTGGTTGACGATAAGCACCGACTCGCCCACATCCACCAGGGTATACAGTTGCTCAATATTTTCCGGGTAGAGGCGGATACAGCCATGGCTCACCCGCATACCAACGCCATAGGGTTTATTGGTGCCATGGATCAAATAGCTGGGCATTTGCAGCCGCAAGGCATGGCGCCCCAGGGGGTTATCCGGCCCGGGGGGCACGACCGCTGGCAGCGGGTCCCCTCGCCTGGCATGCTCCTGGCGAACCGAGGTCGGCACATACCAACTCGGATCGGTTGCCTTGCCGATGACCTTGGTATCGCCCAACGGCGTGTTCCAGCCAACTCGCCCGATGCCCATCGGGTAGGTGACGACCCGAGCCGGGTCTCCCACTGCGACTGGAGGAAAATAAAACAAGCGCTTGGCCGCCACGTTTAACACCAGGCCCTCGCGCAAGCCAAATGGCAAAATATACTGGGTGGGCAACAGAATGGCCGTACCCTCGCCGGGCAGCCACGGATCAACGCCCGGGTTGGCGGCAACCAATTCATCATAACCCAAACCATAGGCACGGGCGATATCGGAGAAAGTATCCTCCCAGCGACTATGAATAATTTGCGGCTCGCCCACTACAGCTTGACCAGCGTGGTGCAATACAAACTCGTGGGGGTTCATGGGAGCTACAGGCGATCGCTCGATAAGGGGCAATGTCGAATCAGCTTGCTCACCGAAAGGGATAAAGCTACAGGCACCAAGCAACGCAGAAAGCAGCAAGAGTGGCACATATTTCAGTAATGTTCGCTGCGTCGGGTAAGCTGAACGGCTGTCGGTCATACACCCATCTCCCATCGAAGTCGGTACCATAATGCAGACACTTGCCGAAGTCGATAGCCCGGTATTCACTAAGCCGGGCAGGGTTACTGCGGTTACAACCGCACCTTGCGCAAGTCGTTGCCCCGAGCCAAAGGGCTCAGAAAACCGCCGAAGCCACACCCCGTTTTACCCATCCACCAATCGAGCCTTTAATGCTCGCAATAAATGGCAAGCAATGAATATTTCCGCTCACTGACATCGTCGATCTTGTGGTGAGTACTTTATTGCGCCTGGAGCGACGGGCCGACCGGCTAATCGCGATTAGCCATGCAGTATGCCTTCTCCTGATGCGCAAGGCGCTCAAATCTTTCACCTTGCCCTAACTACGGCTGCCGAGAGCCGCTTGAGGGCGCTGCCTGGCTCGCCTGGGCAGCCAGATTAATGTCCAATTCCTGCAGAAACAATACGCCCTCGGGTTCCTGGGGCAACGGTGTCGTAGACAGCGTACCCGAGGCTCCGGCAAAGTCACCGGTGCCACCCACTATAGCCACCACCGAGGTACCTAGATCAGCTTCGCGACCGGATACCGTTATCGCCCCCGTGTAGCTCGAATTTCCGCTAAACGACAGCGTCCAGCTACACTGGCCGTAATTATTATGCGGATCGTCCGCCAGCTCGGGGTGATCGGTTGAGGAAAAATCCGGCGCACCGGGATCGGTGCGAACACAATACCCGGCATTGCGCCCGATGATCGTTTTCCCATCGGCGGCGAGTAGCTGCTGATCGAAGACAAAGATATCGCCGGGGGAGTCGAGTCCGTCATCTGCCGCCGCAGCCTGGCGAATTCCCCCACCGCTGCGCCCGTCTGCATAGGTCACAATCTCGAGATTGTCGGCCCCGGCAGTCAGCGGCAGCAGCACTAACATGAAAACAATGCTGCGACATTGAACCATCACATCGTTCCTTTTCCTGCTATCCGCACCCCAATTCAGGCGCGAAGCAAGCGCTCACGAACATTATATTCCGCCATCGAATCGCCGCGACCTGCAGCCCAATTGGGAATCCCTGCCCTTTCCCTTACTATGCCAGCTACCATGGCT
>JAHEGP010000156.1 GCA_024645065.1 Cellvibrionales bacterium
TGACCTCCGGGTGACACCTGCCTCCCGCGGGATGCGCACTGCTAACCCCTATGCGCCAACGCCTTTCGTCGGCCCCGACCACATGGCCGATGGCTGGCAGTGCCGGGTTGTGAAAGATTCTTTCAGATTCAGCGTAAAATGCGGCAGTGTCCCTCACCGTGCGACTGACCACGCCATCGGCCACGAGGTTGATGGGGAGTCGTTCCAGGAATTTGACGTGACACAGGCGATTGCGAGAGGGCTTCATGCCGACCACGCCACAACAGGCTGCGGGAATCCTGATCGAGCCTCCGCCGTCATTGGCGTGGGCGATCGGCACCACCCCCGCGGCGACCAGGGCGGCAGATCCGCCGGATGATCCGCCGCAGGAATAATGGGTATTCCAGGGATTGCGCGTCGGCGGGGAACGGGTAAATTCGGTTGTGGCGGTGAGCCCGAATTCCGGCAATGTGGTTTTTGCGATGGGAATGAGCCCGGTTGCGCGAAACTGAGCCGTAACCGCGCTGTCGGCCGGGCGAGGGGTTCTCGGCATGGCAGCGGAACCATGGAGTGTAGGCAAGCCGGCGATATCGACATTGTCTTTCACCAGGGAGGGTACGCCGCCAAGCATGGTCCCCGGTACCGGCTCTGAAGCATCGAATGCGGCGGCTGAAAATCGCTCGCATACGACCGCATTCAAAAGGGGGTTGACTGCCTGCAAGCGCGCGATGGCAGCGTCGACGGCTTCCGCGGAACTTAATTCGCGGCTGGCAATCGCCGCAGCAATGGCAACGGCATCCATGGTGCCCAGGCTATCTTTAGCTGGTGCGGAAACCTGCATGCGCATATTGACCCCCTCGGTGCATTCCCGGCCTGACGTTTGAGCCCTGTAATATGCGGGCACTATACGGCAAAAAGACCTGTGAATAGTGTGGCCGGAGGTTGAAACTGTTTATTGATCGCTAATGCCAGCGCCAGGGGGGGCGGCTGCTGCCAACGGGGGAGCCAGTGACCGCCGGTCCCGGGCGGCGAATCATGGCCTCTTTCGGGCCAGGGGCCCCGCCGGGTGAGTACCGCATTATCGCAGCTGCCTTTAGTCAGTTTCCAGGGTATAAAATAAATCGAGGCTGCTACTGCGGGCGCTGGAACCTACCTCAACGTATAGTGTCCTGAGAATTCGATAGCGGGTGACGAACGAACTTTCGCCGGTTTTCGTGTCGACCTTCAGGCCTACGGTCAAATTTTTTGCGATCTCGCGTTCCAGCGAAAGCGAAGCACCCTCCCGTGCGGGTTTACCCGCCACGAGGTAGGATATCCGGTCGTTCTCCGACATCGACGGCGACGAAAATGTCTTCACCGTGAGGCGACGCGCAGTACCCAGGGCATCTGCACCCACCAGCACATCGCCGATCTGGCGGGTAGCCCTGATGTTGATGCCGGGGTTATCGACCGGGCTGTTGGCATAGGATATGAGGCCCCGTTCAATCTCCAGGCGCTGTCCATATGCCCTGAAGGTCCCCTCTTTGACACGGACATCACCGGTAGCGAGCAGTTCCCTGGAAGGCTTGCCCCGCAGGCGCAGCTTGCCGTCGATATAGCCGTCGAAGCCCAAAGCCGATACCTGTACCGCTTCGCCCAGGCTGATTTCGATGTTGGTGGCGATCAGCGCCGTGGATTCAACCTTGCGCACAGTGCCATCATCGCGCTTTACAACGACATCGCCTGATGGGCTTATGGCGCCGGCCGGCAGGTCTCGCACGATGATTTCTGCCTCGGGTATGACAATTTTACCTGTCAAGGAAAAGCCATCCACTGTATGCCGGATTTTTAGATCGGGGCTGACGAAGACCTGCAGGTTAGGCAGGTCAGTCAGTGCAAAGTTCTCCCCCGACACGGTCATTGCAAGCGGCCAGCCCTGCTCGGCGCTCAGGCCAAGCTCGCCATTAATGGCAAGGCGACCCCTGGAGACCAGACCGCCGTCGACCTGCAATCGCTTGCCATCAGCCTTGATATTCAATGACGCATCGTCAATGTCCCAGCCAAGCTGCTCAATTTCGAGGCGGTTGACATCGACCGTGGAATGACCCCGCAGTACGGGCTCGCCGAGTTTTCCGGTGACCTTGAAATCGGCGCTGGCAGTCCCTGTGATCGCCGTAATAGCTGGAACCAGAGACGAAACCAGTTCCAGATCCGGTGCCGCAAGTTGCAGGTATCCCTCAAGCCGCGCCTGGTTTTTGTCTGTGACAGAAACAACATCCGGGAGCTTGGCGTTGGCCTTCAAAATGGTGGTTCCCACCTGGGAGCGCAGCCAGCCCTCCACGCCCTTGCCTGCGGTCGTCAGCTCGAGTTCGACGCCTTTGTGGTCCAGCTGAAGAGCCTTGCCCGATGCATCCTGTACAACCAGGTCTCCCGCAGACACCTTGGCCTTGATCAGGGCATTGATGTTCTGTTTTTGTTGCAGCTTGCCCTCGGCGGACAGCTCGCCCCCGAGCTTGCTGATCGTGTCCGGGAAATATTCGGCAAATTGCGCCAAAGGCAGGCCGCTCAACTCAAACTCTCCACTGGATTCACCCCGGGCATGCCAGGCACCTTCAGCACAAAGTGACGCTCCGCCCTGCTGGCGCAGGCAGAACCGTTTGGCGCTGGCGGAGGCGGCGCCGGCGGTCAATGCAAACGGCTTTTGCAGGCGCCAGTCGCCCGCTGGATTGGCTGCTATGGCGAGTGTCTCCAGAGTGCCTCTCCACAGGGCATCGGCGTAACCGCCCCGGGCCGCCAATACCAGCTTGGCGGCGGTTTTGGCATCCTCGGGTTGGCTGGCCGTTAGCCGGATACTGTGATCGCGGACAAAGCCCTCGAGCTGCAATTGCAAAGTCTCAATGGCCTGGCCGGCAACGACCAGGCCGGTGCCATCTAGGTTTAGGGAGGACGGCTGCTTGTCCTGCAGATCGAGCCCGATATCTGCTGCCAGTTGGCTCATCGCCAGCTCACCGTAGTCGAGCCCGTCCGCCGCCAATTTGGCGCGGATTGCCGGCGCGCTCACCGGCCCGGCCACGCTGCCATTGAACGACAGTCTACCCCGGGCTGCGGGTAGTAGCTCTTGCGCCGCGGGTACCTGGAGAGACCACTTCAAATTTGATTTTGGGCCCAACATGCCGTTGGCTTGGGCAGCGGCGCTACCCACGCGAAGTCGAAAACCGCTAACGTCGGTACGCTCACCATGATGCTTGAATTCACCACTGCCCGTCACCGGCTGGGCGTTGAGCGTGCCGGAAAGATCCTGCAATATCACCTGCAAGCTCGGACCACTGTCATCAATACTGCCTTCGCTGGTGGCGCTAAATCCCAGCGAGGTGTCAAGCTCGGGTACCAGGCTGCTGGCCTGCAAGCCTCTGCCGCGTGCGCTTAGCGTCCAGGACGTGGAGGGCGCCCATGCAAACTCGCCATTGGCTTCGATCTCACCCTGCAGCAGCTGGCCTTGCAGCGCCTCCAGGCTGACCCGCTGCTGGTCGCCATTGCCGGATAGTTGCCACCGGCCATCGGGAATACCGGGCAGGGTGATTTGCGCGTCAGCATCAAAGTGGTAGTCGCCGGGGGTTCCATCAAACGCGAGTTTGCCTTTGGCGCTGGTGAAGGCCGGCTCTCCGACCAGCGGCCATTGCAGGTCGCTCCAGTCGCCGGAGATATTCAGGGTTTTATCCGCAGCCATCTCACCTTGTAAGGACAAATGCACGGGCAGTTGGTGGCGTGATAGCTCCAGTTTGCTGAGACGACCAGATAGCTGTTCCAGATTGGCATCGCCTTCAATCAGTGCCCGGACCCGGTCGTACTCCGGCAGGGTGCTGGCCGTCTCCAGTTCGCCACTGAGCCGGGTATCGGGCCAGCTGCCAGAGCTGATGAGCTTGCCCTGAATGTCAATTGGCAAGGATGTGCCGAGCAGCGAGGCGGGTAGCTTTACAAGGTTTATCCGGCCGGTCCATCCGGGTTCAACCAGTGGGCGTCGCAGGTTAAGGCTCAGGCCGGCGCTGGCCGCGCCGCTGAGAATCTGCTCGAGCTGCAAACTGTGGCGATTGCCGACGATGTTGCCTTCGAGATCAAGCTGCCTATCGCCGTCCCATGTCAGCTGCAGCTGGTTGTCGATGCTCAGAGCGTAGTCCCCGGTGGGGTTGAGCTGACCGCTGATCGCTATCTTGTAATTGGGCCCACTGGCATCGAGGGTGTCGATGGTAACGCCCGCCTTGTCCCAGCGGGCTACCAGTTCAGCATTGTCGAGCTGGATGGGTTCGGCTTCCGGCGCGGTTATGAAGCTGGCGTTATCGATTGTCAGTTTGCCAATATCCACGCTGATTGGCAGCGTCAGGTTGGGCAACTCTATTGGCCATTGCAGCGGCTCAGTTGGACCTTGCTCCACCGATTTGACGCTGTAATTCAGGCCATTGGCGGACAGCTCTTCCACGACGACTGCCCGGTCAAGCAGCTTCAGTGGCGACCAGCGCAGCAGCAGCCGGTCGATGTCGAGTAGGCCCGCTGCCCATTCCAGCTTGATTTGCTCCAGCTCGAGCTGACCCAGCAGATCGCCCTTGCTGCTGCCAATCGTCAATCCCGGGACCAGGGAGTCAAGCTGCCGCAGCAAGGTTCGGGTGCCACTATCGCTGCCCAACAGCCAGCCGGTGGCAGCCAGCAGCAGCAATAACAGCAGCACCAGTGTAGCCAGCGTCCAGACTATTGCACGCTTCAAAGGGCTGCTCCAAAGCCAAGGTGCACCATGGCGTCTGAAAATGTCAGGTCTTCATCACTGATCGGCCAGGCAAAATCGACACGCACGCTGCCAAATTCCATCAGCCAGCGAAAACCGAACCCCGCTCCGACATTGATGTCGTCCAGGGATTCGTTAAAGGCATTGCCGGCGTCGACAAAGCTGGCCAGAACCCAGTGCTTGCGGATCCGGTGATCATATTCGCCGCTCACTACCAGCAGGTTTTTGCCTCCGGTCACGTTGCCATTGTCATCGATCGGGCCCAGTGATTTGTATTCGTAACCGCGAATAGAGCTGTCTCCGCCGGCGAAGTAGCGCAGCGATGTCGGGTATTTCTCGAAATCTTCAACCCAGGCAGCGCCGAGCTCCCCGGCCAACCTGAAACGGCCATTGCTGCCAAATGGCAACAGGTATTTGCCGGCGACCCTGAGTCGCCCGTAGCTGGTATCCGAAAGGATCGCAGAGCTGGCCCCGCGAAGTTCATACTCGAGACTGCGCCCGGTTTGCGGAAACAGCTTGAACTGGAGTTCCGTGAAGCGGCGTGCAAAACCAAGCGAAAACAGTCGGGTTCTCTCGGTGGGGTCGTCGCCCACCTCGTAACGCTCCTCCCGGTATTCGAGAAACGCCTTGTAAAAATTTTTATCGTCGATGCTGCGTCGAATAAAGGCAAACTCTCCATTGAGGGTACGACGGCTGGTATCGGAAGTGATTTCGCGCTCGAGTTCCGCGCTGGTTGACAGCCGATCGGTAACCGGATTGTTGACCGGAATATAGTAGGCGCCCCTGATGGTACTGAGTACCGGTGACAGCCTGACGAAAGCGTCAGCCTGGTGGCCGGCGGAGTTGATGAGGCGTTGATTCCAGCGCGCGGATATCCTGGGCCCCAAGTCCGTTTCGTAGCCGATCCCGATGGAGTAACGATTGGGTTTAATCGGCTCCAGTTTAACCGCGATCGGCACCCGACCCTCTACCGCCTGGTCGAAGTCCGGCTCGACGGTCACAACCGATGCCCAACTCGTCAGCTGTAAACCCTGCTGAAAAGTGATGACCTCTCGCAGGTCGTAGGGTTCGCCCGGTTGCAGGTTGACGGTTCGCTCCAGCAGTGCCGGATCAAGAAAATCCTGCTGAAAGCTGACATCGCCGTAAAAGTAGCGTGGCCCGGTGTCTATGGTCAGCGTGATGGCGGCGGTGTTGGCTTCAGGGTCTACCAGAACTTCAGCCTCGACAGCCTCCGCCTTGACGAAGCCAAGGTTTTCCGCGCTGCGAATCAGCCTGGCCTTGGCGTCCTCATAGCGCTGATGATCGAGTCGATCCCCCACCTTAAGCCGGAATTTTTCCAGTCTTGCCACCAGTTTTGGCATGTCAGCGCCGTCACCGACATACTTTAATTCGCGACTGCCGATTCGCACCGGCTCGCCCCGCTCGATCTTGTAGGAGGCAAACCAAAGCCCGTCACGTTGTTCAAGCTCGCTCCCGACCTCGACGTTATAGTAACCGAAGGGTTCCATCGATCTGCGGATTTCGTCGGGCGCATCCTCGTGCAGCAACCGTACCCAGCGGTCGCTGAGCTCTTCTTCCTGCTGTCGCTGGATAAGGCTGAGGTGAGCGCGGACATTGGCCAATTGGGATCCTTTGACGCCTGTTATCGTGACGTCGACGGCATTCGCGGCCCGGGTGTGCTGTCCGGCGAACAGGCCCAGGAGCAGTAACAGTCGCAGAGCGGTCCACATCGCCCGGGTCGTTGGGTCAGCCTTGATTCGGGGAGCCTGGGTTGAGTGGCTGGGCATTGGGGCTTCTTGGTCAGTTGAGTTATGCAGCAGCGCTAGTCTACCGTCGAATGCGCCAAGTTACAGCCTATCGAGCATAGCTTAGCGCACTTGTTTGACACCCGGGTGCCTCCGGGCATTGAAATACCCGGGTTTGGGTCGGTGCCTTTCAAAATGGATACCCGGCGTGCCACAATCGTGCTGGTGTCAGGCGGGGGCACCGGTGCAGCCACTTGCTTTACCATCGGCGGCCGGGCAGTTACCTGGCGACTGTCTGCCTAACGCGGTAGCGAAGAATCCGGGCAATAACTTCTATCAAATCGTTGACATCGAGATGCCAGCATGGGTCTATACGGCGTTGTCTCATCGCCAGGTCGAGGGCTTCACCATGAGGACTGTGTTCATAACCGGAGCGGGGCAGGGTATCGGCCTGGCGATAGCAAGGCGCTATGCTTCCCAGGGCTGGTTTGTCGGTCTTTACGATATCAACACCGAAGCACTGGGCGCATTGCTGGGCTCAGGCGAATTTCCGAATGCCTGCGCCAGGTTTTGTGACGTAACCAGCGCTGAATCCATTGAAGACGCTTTCCAGCACTTTTGTGACCATACCAAAGGGCGGCTGGATTTGCTGGTCAATAACGCCGGGGTTTTGTCGTCTGGAAGATTTGAGGCGCTGGATTCACAGCAACATGAGCGGATTATCGAGGTTAATATCAAGGGGCTGACCCATGTCCTGCACCGGGCTTTCCCGCTGCTGAAACAAACCCACGGCGCAACCGTCGTTAACCTGTGCTCGGCATCCAGCATCCACGGCATGCCATTACTGGCGGTCTACAGTGCCTCCAAATTTTATGTCAACGGATTGACCGAAGCCCTGAACATCGAATGGGCCGAGCACGATATTCGGGTCACCTCGATCAAGCCCCCGGTAGTGAATACCGCGATGGGTCAGCAACTGAGCCCACAGTTGATGGAAAAATCCGGCGCGGACATGAGCCCCGAATTTGTCGCAGAGGCGGTGCAGCGGGCAGCCGAGGGGCGCCGTAGTGGCTATTTGTTAGGCGCACTGGCAACGATATGGTCGCTGTTGGACCGGCTGTTGCCCGATTTTGCCCGCCGCCGGTTAACGCGCTTCCTGGCTGGGTATTGAGCGTGCCCGCCGGGGAAGTGTCCCGGGAGACGATGCAAGGGCTGGAGCGGGAAATTCCCCCGGGTACCATGGGTGAG
>JAHEGP010000157.1 GCA_024645065.1 Cellvibrionales bacterium
TATCAGCGGCGGGGCCCGCGATGTCCAATGTCTTAACGGCATTAACGCCCGCGCTGGCCATACCGGATCGACCTTTCCAGGGTTACAGCTAGTGCGCGAAAAGCTGGCCCCCCGGCTCGCCCCGACCTGGGGGTCACGCTCAAACACGGTAGATTTTTGACCTGCCCTGTATTCTAATACCGTGCATCCTGCAACCACATCTTCCGACAGCCGTTCACTGCTAACCTCATGCCCGAATCACCGCGCAAGATTATCCATATCGATGCCGACTGTTTTTACGCGGCGATCGAGATGCGCGACGATCCGTCGCTGCGGGGCGTGCCCCTGGCGGTCGGCGGCGCCAGTGACAAACGCGGTGTGATTACCACCTGCAATTATGAGGCGAGGGCTTGCGGGGTTCGGTCGGCGATGCCCAGCGCCACTGCATTGAGACTTTGCCCGGAACTGCGCATCGTGAAAACCCGGTTTCCCGCCTATCGTGAAGCCGCCGCTGCAATGCGCGACATCTTCCGTGACTACAGTGAGCTGGTCGAACCCCTGTCACTGGATGAGGCTTTTATCGACGTCACAGCATCGCCGCATTGCCGGGCGAGCGCCACTTTGATGGCAGAGGAGATACGTCAGCGGGTGGCTGAGTCGATTGGTATCACGGTGTCAGCCGGTGTCGCCCCCAACAAATTTCTCGCCAAGGTTGCCAGTGATTGGGACAAGCCCGATGGCATGACGGTAATCCTGCCCCGGGAAGTGAAGGCATTTGTCGCGATGTTGCCGGTAGAAAAAGTGTTCGGGGTGGGGCGAGTGACGGCCGCAAGACTCCATGGTATGGGAGTTAATTGCTGTGGTGAGTTGCAGGTTTTCAGCCAATTTGAAATGGTCGAAAAATTCGGCAGCTTTGGTCAACGCCTGTATCAATTGTGCCGTGGTATCGATCAGCGACCGGTAAAGCCTGGTCGGCGGCGAAAATCGCTGAGCGTTGAAAACACATTCAGCGCCAATCTCCAATCCCTTGCAGAGTGCCGACAACAGTTGCCGGCGTTGATCGAGGAGTTGCACCGGCGCCTGGCCGGGTTGCCACCGGAGTATCCCATCAATCGCGCGGTAGTGAAGGTCAAGTTTGCGGATTTTACCCAGACTACAGCGGAAGCGGCCGCCGAACGGGCTGACCTCGAGCAGTTGTTGGCGCTTTGCGGGCACGCTTACAAGCGGTTCGCCAAGCCGGTGCGCCTGCTCGGTGTTGGGGTTCGCTTCGTGGATGCGAAGGGTGACAGCGAACAACTGGATATGTTCGTCAATAGCTTCGGCCATTAACTCAAGCGGCAGGGGTAGCCCTGCCGCTGTCTGGTATTTGATTTACAGGTAGCGGCGTGTTGCGTATAGGCCAAAATACGCATAGCCCGGCGGACTTGCCTGCTGTAAGCTGCCGGCCCTTTCTTGAATGGCGATCCCCAGAATTCGCCCCAACCGGATTATCCTATGAGTTTCAACGACCTCGGCCTGTCGGCCCCCATTCTTCAAGCTATCGCAGAGCAAGGCTATGACACCCCTTCGCCCATCCAGCAGCAGGCGATACCCGCGGTGTTGCAGGGTCAGGACGTGATGGCAGCCGCGCAAACCGGTACCGGAAAAACCGCCGGTTTTACTTTGCCGATACTTGAACGCCTGGCCCGGGGCAACGGCGCCCGGGGCAATCAGGTGAGGGCATTGATCCTGACGCCAACCCGGGAACTTGCAGCGCAAGTCGCCCAGAGCGTTTCGACTTACGGCAAGCACCTCGGTCTGCATTCTGCTGTGGTGTTTGGGGGAGTCAAGATCAACCCGCAAATGATGCAGCTGCGCAGGGGCGTTGATATTCTGGTCGCCACACCGGGTCGCCTGCTCGATCTGTATCAGCAGAATGCGGTGCGCTTTGATCAACTTGAGGTGCTGGTTCTCGACGAAGCCGATCGCATGCTGGATATGGGTTTTATCCGCGACATCAAGAAAATTATCAGCCTGTTGCCGCCCAGGCGCCAGAACCTGATGTTTTCAGCCACGTTTTCCAACGAGATTCGCGCCCTGGCGAAAGGGCTCGTAAATAATCCAGTAGAGATTTCGGTCAGCCCGCCCAATACCACAGTGGAGTCTGTCGAGCACTGGATTTACCCGGTCGATAAAAGCCGCAAGTCGGCTTTGCTGGCGCACTTGATAGAGGATTATCGGTGGCATCAGGTGCTGGTATTCAGCCGCACCAAGCACGGCGCAAATCGACTGACCCGCTACCTGGAGGGTCACGGTATCAAAGCCGCTGCGATTCACGGCAACAAGAGCCAGGGAGCGCGCACCAGAGCGCTGGCTGATTTTAAAAGTAATACGATTCAGGTTCTGGTGGCGACTGACATAGCCGCCCGGGGCCTGGATATTGACCAACTGCCACAGGTTGTCAATTTTGACCTTCCCAACGTACCCGAAGACTATGTGCATCGCATTGGCCGCACCGGTCGGGCAGGCGCCTCCGGCAAGGCTGTTTCCCTGGTGTGTGATGAAGAAGTCAAACAGTTGAGTGACATTGAGCGGGTGATTCGTGCGGCCCTGCCACGCAGGGCGGTAGCCGGTTTCGAGCCCGCTCGGGAGTTGCCGCCCTCGTGCCTGAATCAACCAACGGCACGCCACAGTCGTGCCCGCCAGGCCAAGGTGATCCAACGCCCCGGTAAGCGTTACCAGGGAAAATCCCGGGTCCGCTCGGTAAGCGGTGAGAAGGTTGCCGTGGCGAATGAGAGGTGTTGAGCGACGCGGCGACCCCCTTCGCGGTGTCAGTGATCCGGTTTGGAGCGCAGCGCTAGCCGAATTGGAAGTTACAGCACCCTAACCTTGAAGGTTCGCCCCTTGAGCTTACCCTGCTGCAGCTTGCGCAGCGCATCAGGTACCGCACTGCGCTTGATGGCCACATAGCTGGAATTATCCAGCAGGTCGATTTTACCGACCTGCTTGCCGTCAATGCCGTCCTTCGAAGTGAGAGCGCCGAGTATATCTCCCGGCCTGATTTTCTGCTTTCTTCCGCCACTGATTTGCAGGCTGCGCATGGGCGCGCTGTAAGCGGGTTCCTGGAGCACCGCCCGCGGTGGTAAGGGTGTTCCAGGTGAAGAGATTTCACCCGGTCGGTATTGCTCCAGCCTGGGGGCTTCGGATTCTTCAAAAATGGTGCAGGCGATACCGCTGGCGCCGGCACGGCCGGTTCTGCCGGTGCGATGCAGGTGCAGGTCGCCGTTACGGGCCGGGCGGTTGTTGATGACCATGTCGAGTGCGTCGATATCCAGGCCCCGGGCTGCGACATCGGTGGCGACCAGAACGGTGGCGCTGTTGTTGGCGAACTGTACCAGAGTCCGGGTGCGGTCGCGCTGCTCCAGGTCCCCATGCAGGGCCAGCGCACTAAATCCCTGTTGGGCAAGCATCCCGGCAAGCTCCCGGGTTTCCTGTCTGGTATTACAGAACACCAGTGCGGATTGCGGCCTGAAATGCAGTAAAAGCAGGCGCAGGGCGTCGTCACGGGATTGCCCCGCCTGGAGGCGATAGAAGTACTCGTCGATCCTGCCGCTGGCGCGGCTCGCTGCCACTTTAATAGTGACCGGGTCGACCAGAACACGCGCGGCGATCGACTCGATAGCTTCCGGATAGGTGGCGCTCAATAGCAGGGATTGGCGCTTTAGCGGCAGCCTTTCGATGATTGCATCCAGGCTGGCCTGGAAGCCCATATCCAGCATGCGATCGGCCTCGTCCAGCACCAGGGTAGTGAGTTGTGAGGTCTCCAGGGTGCCCTTGCGAAGATGCTCCTCGATCCGGCCTGGTGTGCCCACAACGATATGCGTACCGTGGTGCAAGGAACCGATCTGTGGGCCCAGCGGAGTCCCGCCGCACAGGCTCAGCACCTTGACGTTGGGTATAGCTCGCGCCAGCTTGCGGATTTCCCTGGCGACCTGGTCAGCAAGCTCCCGGGTTGGGCACAGCACCAGGGACTGCACGCGAAAGCTTGTGACGTCGAGCTTGTTCAACAGGCCGAGCGCGAATGCAGCGGTTTTCCCGGAACCGGTCTGGCCCTGGGCGATCAGGTCCCGGCCCGCAAGGATGGTGGGCAGGCTCTGGGCCTGAATCGGCGTCATCGCCTGATACCCCAGGTCGCCCAGGTTTTGTAGCAATTCCGCCTTGAGATCGAGTTCAGAGAAGCATGGCCGGGACACTATGATTTCCTCGATGGCTGCTGTGCGGGATGTCCCGGCGCCGCCCCGGGCAGAAATCCCTGGGACCTGCGAAACGAAAAAGGGCGCAACCTCGGAAACAAGGCCGCACCCTCTGCGTTCGCCCTCCGTGATGGGGCGAGACGAACATTTGTCGGATGGCTCCGATTAATCGGGCCAGCGACGAGTCCTTACAATGCTATGATGTTTTCTGCCTGGGGACCTTTCTGGCCCTGGGTGACATTGAATTTAACCCGCTGCCCTTCGCTCAGGGTTTTGAAGCCTTCGCCAGAGATTGCACTGAAGTGTGCAAACACGTCAGGTCCAGACTCTTGCTCGATAAAGCCAAAACCCTTGGCTTCGTTAAACCATTTTACCGTTCCGGTGGTGGTAGACATAATAATTTCCTGATGTTTCATGAGAGTATTGACCTGATTCTAGAGGTCGGTTTGTGCTGGAAGTGATGCGCTAACTTATGAAAAACAGGACGAGGTACTAGGAAGGAACTTCGAAATGGTATGCATAAATTTAAGACGTACTTTCAAGCAAGGGCAAGTATATAGCGGAAAAGCGCCGTGTCAAGATTTTCTGGCGAGCACACCGCGGAAGTTTCACAGTCAGTAGCCGCGATGCCCCAATGCCCTGGGTTGCCGACTATTCTGCCGGCAAAGCCCGGGGACAAGGGAAAGTCGACCGGAAGCATCGCGAAGTCGGGGTTTTGCGCTAGTGGGAGTGGCCATGGGCTATTTCTTCTTCGGTCGCTTCCCTGACCTCGACAATCTCGACGGCGAAATTCAGCGGCACGCCGGCCAGGGGATGATTGCCATCGATGGTTACCTCATCGCCTTCGACGTTCTTGACCATGATACGCTGTACTGCGCCATCGGGGGACTGGGTCTCAAACATCATTCCTGCCTCGACCTTGTCCACGCCCTGGAATGCCGCTTTGTTCACCACTTGCACCAGCTCCGGTCGAGACTCGCCATAGGCTTCTTCCGGCGCAACGCTCACCTCGAGTGAGTCGCCCTTGATCTTGCCGGTCAGCGCTTTTTCCAGGCCGGGGATAATATTCCCACCACCATGCAGGTAAGCGAGGGGTTCCGAACCCTCGGAGCTGTCCAGTACGTTGCCGTCATCGTCAGTCAGTGTGTAATGCATGCTGACCACCAGGTTGTTGCCAATTAGCAAAGACATTGTTGTTCCTCAGTTGTGCCGGGTTTGGGGTGTGGCTGGTGCTTTATCAGGTTTTACAGTTTGAACTTCATCATCATTTTGTACATGGTTTCGAAGGTTTTGCCGTAGGGGGGCGCCATCGCAAGAATGGCGCTCTTCTTGCCCTGCCTGAAGATCGGACGCAGCTTGGAAAACTCGATGAACCCTTCCTCACCGTGGTAATGCCCCATGCCGCTGTTGCCGATTCCCCCGAAAGGCATATCGTGCTGCACCACATGGAATACGCTGTCATTGATACACATACCGCCGGACAGGGTGTTATAAATGACCTGATCCTCTATTTCCTTGTCATTGGTATAGAGATATAGCGCGAGGGGGCGCTCGTGCTGATTGATGTAGAGTATCACCTCGTCAATCGAATCGTAGGCCTTTATCGGTAACAGCGGGCCAAAAATCTCATCCTGCATAATGACCATGTCGTCGTCGCTGTCGAGTACCACGTGCGGTGGAATCTTGCGATTTTCCGCATCAATGGGGTCATCCCCAAGCAGGTTGATGACTTTGGCTCCCTTGCCCCTGGCGTCTTCCAGAGTCGCGGTGAGGCGATCAAAGGCGCTCTTGTCGATGACTGCGGTGTAATCATTGGAAGCTGCGGTCGGATAGCGTTTGCGAACAATGCGTTGGGCGGCCTCGAGGAAGTCGTTTACCCGGGTCTTTGGCACGAACACGTAGTCTGGAGCGACACAGGTTTGCCCGGCGTTGAGAAACTTGCCGAACAGCAGGCGCTCTGCAGCAACCTCCACGTCAAAGTCCTCGGTGATAATGGTCGGGGATTTACCACCGAGCTCAAGGGTAACCGGCGTCAGGTTCTGGGCCGCGGTGCTCATGACGGTTTTTGCGGTTTCCGGCGAACCGGTAAACACCAGGTGATCCCAGGGTTGGCGGGTAAACTCGCTGGCCGATACGCCCGGGATGACGGCGAGGGTCGTCTCGTCGTAAACAGCGCCAACCAGTTGGTCCATCAACCGCGCCAGGTTCTGGGATTTCGCCGCCATCTTTATGATGCAGCGATTGCCGGCAGACATAGCGCTGATCGCAGGGCTGAAGGCAAGGAACAGAGGATAGTTCCAGGGAGTGACAATTCCCACCACCCCCTTGGGCTGCGGCAGGACTGTGTTTTTGGCGCCCAGAAAAGAAATCCCGACATGGCGTTTTTGTGGCCGCATCCATTTTCGCACGCGTTTCTTCGCGTACTGGATACCGCTAACCAGGCCATAAATTTCCAGCATCCGGGTCTCCTGGTTGGAACGGTTACCAAAGTCGAGGTTGATGGCATCGGCGATGACCTGCTGATTGTCTTTCAGCAGGCTTTCCAGTTTGTTCAGGTTGTCCAGTCTCTCCTGCAGGGTAGGGTAGGGCGCCACTCGTGAAGCATGATGTTGTTTTTCAAACACTTGCTGGATGCGGCTGGTGGTCACCGCCGTGGTAACTCCGGCGATATTTTCGGCTGCGCTGGTCATGCTGCGACTCCCCTTATTGGTGATATGCGTGTCGGTTACAGGAATACCCATTCCCGTAATGTACAGTAAGCGAGCTGACAAATGAAGATGCCCGGCCGCGCCCAAACTGGACGGAACATTCGATTTGCGACCGATTTAAGCGGCGCAGTGCGAACCGGTATTGCAATGTTGCGGACACTTCAGGATAATCCGCGCCTCGGGTCAACCCCGTCATGGTGACCCTGTCTGGTCCCCTCGCAACGATAGGTGGTAAACCCCGCCAGGCCCGGAAGGGAGCAACGGTAGCCACACTAAGTGTGCCGAGGATCGATTGGGCAGGGTCGCCACCCAATTCCCTGGCGACAGCATTTCCCGATCGAGTCCACTGTGTATAATGGGCTCCCCCAGTGCAAGCACGGCACATCGTTCATGTCACACCAGGTATTAGCGCGCAAATGGCGCCCTTCCGATTTCAGCCAACTAATAGGTCAGGAGCATGTGCTCAAGGCGCTGGTGAATGCCCTTGACCGCGACCGCCTGCACCATGCCTATTTATTTACGGGCACCCGCGGGGTCGGCAAGACCACCATTGCCCGCATTTTCGCCAAATGCCTGAATTGTGAGCGGGGCGTCAGTTCAGAGCCCTGTGGTAGTTGCCCGGCGTGCCTTGAAATCAGCGAGGGCCGCTTCATTGACCTGATCGAAGTGGACGCCGCATCCCGGACCAAGGTCGAGGATACCCGTGAACTCCTGGAAAACGTGCAGTACGCACCCACCCGGGGTCGCTACAAGGTCTAC
>JAHEGP010000158.1 GCA_024645065.1 Cellvibrionales bacterium
ACCATTGAACTACACCCGCGAACTACATCTACGAACTACATCTACGAACTACGCCCGCGTTAGCCACCTTGAGGTCACACCATCTATGATAGCAAGCCAGATCGCGGGGCCCAATATCATTCGATCCAAAAAGTTGCACCGCGCTAAACCCCTTCCCGTGAAACCTGTGTCGCGCTCTTCGGTTGCAGGAAATGCAGTACCGAGGGCATTCTCACGAAGTAGAAAACTATAGAAATCAAAAACGGGCTGTTATATTCTGCCTGCATAACAGTTCCTATAACAATACTGTCAGGGGTATCAGTAATGAACAAACAGAAAAACATTCTTCTCGGTAGCCTGGTAACCACCGCTGCCATCAGCCTTGCGTTTCAATCTCAAGTCACACTGGCAGCTGAGCATGAAACAACCGAGCACACCCAGATTGGTGAGTGGGACATTGGCCTGACGCTTTACGGCTGGGCCAAGAGCGTGGACGGAACTACCCGGGGGACTGACATCAGCCTCGACTTCAGGGACCAGATCCTGGATCTGCTCGATGGCGCATTCATGACCAAGATCGAGGCCGAGAGCGGGCCGTTACTGGTCTTTGCCGCCTACGAATACACCAAGCTGGCGGCGGACAACAACGACTACACCGTCAACTTCGACGTGCCCACCGGCCTACCCAGGCCGTTGCCGCCCACCGTTCCGGCTGATGCCACAGCAAACATCGACGTCAGCGATGTCCAGCATATGTGGGAACTGGGTGCGGCCTGGAGACTCTACGACGGCCATGGCCTCGACTTTTTTGTTGAAGGCGGGCTGCGCTGGTACGATTACCAAATCAAGGTATTCGTCAATTCTGCCGATGTCACCGTGGCATTACCCACTGGCCCGGTACAGGCCCAGATCCCGACGGAAAACCGCACCATCGGCGCTGAATGGTTGCAGCCCTTTGTCGGGGTTCGCGCCAATTATCACTTCCTCGACAACTGGCGCCTGGAAGGCCGCGCCGATTACGGCAACAACCCCTGGGACAGCACCGACAGCAATAATAGCTGGATGGTGGAAGCAAATATCTACTGGCAAGTTGCAGACTGGGGAGCTTTGATGGCGGGCTACAAGTATGTCAAACAGGACTACGACAACGGCCGCACTGACAGCGCCTATAATTACAGTTGGGATATGGATGAGTCCGGCCCGGCTATCGGCTTTACATTCCTGTGGTAACAGCTCGTTGAGACATTCACATCGGCCTTGCTGACACATGCAATGGAGATTGGACAAAAGCCCGCGACCGCTTTGGCACTGCGGGCTTTTTTGTGCGCGACCGCAGTGCCAACCGGCCCCACTCGGGCTAGCCGGCAGCTCGTAAGAGCGCCCGATTACCAGCCACTCTGTAACAAACGGCAGCGGCATTATTAACCTTTGTCAGCACCCGTCGGCAGGAAAACCCGAGCCTTTTGGTATAAACTGCCGGTTTTGGTCCTTCGTCGAGAGTTTCCCTATTAAAACTGATAGCGATAAAACCTTGCTGTCTGCGGGCACCCCCGCCGCCACAGTGCGGCCCAGCCTGCTATTGCTGAACTACGAGTTCCCCCCACTCGGGGGCGGCGCTGGGCGCGGTACCTATAACCTGGCGCGAGAACTGGCCAGAAAAGGCTACGAGGTCGACGTATTGACTTCGAAGGCCGAAGGCCAGGCGGCCTGCGAGCAGATAGAGGGCTTCACCGTGCACAGGGTGAAGAGTTGGCGCAAGGGGGTTCACGATTGCGGCTTTCGCGGCGCCATCACTTTTTTAGTGTTTGCCGTCCCCACTTTTTTGCGCCTGACTCGCAGCAA
This sequence comes from Cellvibrionales bacterium, assembly GCA_024645065.1. Classification (GTDB taxonomy): domain Bacteria; phylum Pseudomonadota; class Gammaproteobacteria; order Pseudomonadales; family JAHEGP01; genus JAHEGP01. Next base: position 1,822 of record JAHEGP010000158.1, read on the forward strand.
AAACTATATCGTCCTGCACTATTACTTCGGTTTGCCAACGGGCATGCTGCAATGGCTGCCAGGTCACCACCGAAAAATACCCTACATTGTGTCGCTGCGTGGTTCCGACGTACCCGGATACGACACGTTCAATACGCCCCTGCAATTTTTCCACCGGCTTCTTCTACCGGTAACCCGATCCATCTGGAACAATGCCGGCAAGGTTGTGGCCCTCAGCGAAACCCTTAAAGACACGGCTCTCGAAGCCGTCCCCGGTGTCGATATTGCGGTAATCGCCAACGGCATCGAATCGGAACAGTTTTACAACAGTAATAACCGGACTGGCGATTCCGGGCCGGTACAGCTGATTTGCGTCTCGCGCCTGATCGAGCGCAAGGGCATCCAGCACTTACTGCGGGCCCTGCAAGTCATGCAACATCCAGTTCACCTTACCATCGCGGGCGAGGGCAACTACCAACAGCAGCTGGTCGACCTGGCGGCGGAATATGACGTCGCCGATAAAGTGACTTTCTATGGCTACTGCCCGCGGGAAGAGCTGGTTGACCTTTACTCTGCCAGTGATATCTTTGTGCTGCCCACCATGGCCGAATCGTTCGGGCTGGTATTCATAGAGGCAATGGCTTGCGGACTGCCGATCATCGGGACCCGCGTCGGTGGCGTGCCGGATATCGTGCTGGAAGACAACGGTATTCTGGTTGAGCCCAACGACTACCTCGCCGTGCGTCGGGCTATCGATGTCCTGGCAGGCGATCCGCAGCGCAGGAAAACCATGGGAGACGCGTGCCGGCGTCGCGTGACAAAGCACTATAGCTGGCTGAGCGTGGCGCAAAAATACGAGCAATGTTACGCCATGGCGGCTGGCTATACTCTGCCAGCCGTAGTGAATAAACAAGTGCAAACCGAGGCACAAATCGCTCGATAAGCCGGAGCCTGGCAATAATACCAACCGAGCCTGAACATGAAATCGCCAAATCCTCACCCCGTTTCCGACCCGTTGACGCCAAAACAGCGGCTACTTCTCAACCAGCAACTGAAACGTTGCTACGACAATGTGCCACATTACCGGCATGTATTTGAGCAGATAAAATTTGACCACGACAACCACTACCAGCTTTCGGAATTGCAGCGTCTGCCTACCCTGAGCAAGGAACAGATCCGGAATAACTACAAGGATTTCATCAGCGACAAGTACAACATGGAACGCTGCAAGCACAGTTATTCCAGCGGTTCGACCGGGGAACCCTTCGCCACCTATTTCGATAACCTTAGCTGGTATCGCAAAAAGTATTTTCTCAAACTGCGCGCTCGATTCGCCTGCGGCATGTCGATTGGCGACCGCATTGCGATACTGGAATGCGTGCCGGAAGAAAAAGCCCGTCAGAGTAACAGCAAGGCCTGGTTGCGCGACCCCTTGCTCAAGGTCAGGGTGTTTTCACTATTTGCCGACACCGATGAGCTGCTGGCCAAATTGCGGGTATTTCGGCCGCGCAACATCTATGGCTATCCCAGCCACCTGATGACGCTGGCCAATGCGATCAGCAATGGCGCGGGCCCCGTTCCCGGGGTCAAGCGAATTTTTACCGCCTCGGAGTACCTCAAGTCGGGTTCCCGGCAGTTTATTGAGCAACATTTCAGCGCACCAATTTTCGATCACTACGGCAGCACCGAGTTCAAGGAAATTGCCTGGCAGTGCCCCTTTAGTAATGGCAGCGGCGGCTACCATATCAACAACCATGAGGTGATCTGTGAGATCATCGACAGCGACGGCAACCCCGCCCCCAATGGCAGCAGCGGCGAAATCGTGGTCACCGACCTGCGCAACAAGGCAATGCCGCTGTTGCGATACCGGATGAACGACCATGGCCTGATGTCCTGGGAACGCTGCCGCTGTGGCTATGAAGGACCGACCCTGCTGCCGCTGGGGGGACGCAGTTCAGACTACATCATACTGCCCTCGCTGAAGCAGATATCGCCCTATCTCATCACCACCAATATCGAGCACATCGAGGGCTTGATCCAGTACCAGATAGACCAGAATTCCGTCACCGGGATTATCGCGAGAACGGTCTGGGAGTCACCCCCCGATGCATCGCAGTTAAATCGGGTGCATCATGCCATCGACGATATCCTCGGCGGCGCCATGAGTATCAGCGTCGAGGTTTGCGATGCCATTTCGGTAGAGGAGAATGGTAAGCTCAAGGTCGTGAAACGTTCGGTTGAGCTCAGGCAGGCTTGAACAGAGCCGCCCGCAAGGAAGCGACCAGCCTGACCTTGCGATCGACATAAAACAGTAACGGCAGGCAATAAACCAGGTAGATAACGGTGCCGACCAGGCTCTCAAGCCATTGATTATCAAGGTGCAAATAACGTAGCAACAACACTACACCGAGCAAGCCATAGACAAAGGGCAGATGAATCTGCAGCATCGTACGCCGTTTCTGCGCACCGCTTTTTTGCAATATGCCCAGCACATACAGGTTTGCCATTGTCGAAACCGCAGCATAAAAAAGCACCGATGCACATGCAACTCCGACAATGCCATAACCCAGCAGGATCGCCACTACGTTCAGCAGAGCCCCCAGTAGCAATAGCAGCGGGATAGCGACGATAAATATCCGCTGCCTGTCAAAGACCACCAGCAGGCCCCGCGGTACACTCCAGATCACCGTGAAAAACAGGCCGGCCAGCAGTATTTGCAGCACCGGTACAGCAGGCGTATAGGCTGGCAGCAGGGTTTCTATCACCACCGCAATGTTCAGCGCGATGGTACCCAGCAACACCGGGATCAGGCCGGCCAGGAATATCATCGGCTTGTCGTACAGGTAGCCCATGCTGGTCAAGTCTGTACCCTTGCCCTTGTGGTACATCAGGCGCGGGAACAGCACCGTGGACAAGGCCAGCGGGATGTAGTTGATGGTTTCAGACAAAAACGCCGCCATGCTGTAATAGCCGGTCGCAGCGCTGTCGATCAGGGCAAAAATGATCAACTTGTCGAGGCTGGCCATCAACTTGGGTGCAATCGCCACAAACAGGATGGGAAACCCGATACCGATCAGGCCGCGACTGGTCGGCCAGTGCAGGTGTGGCCGGGTCGGCAGGTGGCGGCGCCAAAGCAACCACCCGGTCAACAGGGTGCTCGCTACGATCATCCCCACCAGTAGTCCACTGATGCCCCAGTACACCATTAACAGCAAGCCCGCCAGCGTGTTCAGAACCGCGTAGGCAATGTAGTAAACCGCCAGCAAAAAAATCCTTTTCTCACCCTTGAGCTGGTTGGGTATGTACAGGTGCACCGCATTCAGGACGAAAGTCACGGCGGCGAGGCAAATCTCGAGACGGTAGGGCGCCGCGACGTCGAGCAGCGAGAATAATGCTGCCCCGAGGGCACAAATCGAGGATATGGCGATACACAACCCCAGCGTGGTGGCTGTAATCCGCTGGTTTAGCTGGTCCTTGCCCTGTGCCTTGTTAAAGGGCAGCTCCCTTGCCACCGCCTGGGCCGATCCGGCGGTAACATAGTTGCCGGCTTCCAGAAACGTCTTGAATATATTCCATACGCCATACAATGCCGGCCCCAAAAACCAGGCCACCACAAAGCCGCGCACCACCGAGATCAGCTGGAATAGATAGGAGGCGAGGGAGAAAGCCGTCGCCTCACGAACAATCGCCCGGGTCTCTCCTGCACTGCTTTTCATCGGCGCAGGGAGCCCTGTATTTCCAGGGCCATTTTGGCCACGCTGAGCGGCCAGTCACGCATGTCGATATTCTTTGCACGCGGGCGCCCCAGATTATCACGGAAGTCCCGCAACGCTTCGCTGCGGGTGGTTCCATGCGCCAGGCCTGTGATTACGCAGCGCAGGTAGGCAGCCCAGTTGATGTAGTTTAAACCGACCTTGTAGCGCGGCTGCGTTAGCGCCTCGCCCCGCAACAGGCGACAAACGCCCAGTGCAAAGTTGGCCCCCGCCTGCACCGCAAAATTGGTGTTACCCCAGAACCGCGGGTTGATTTCTATCACCTTGGGCAGACCGTCGCGGGAGTCTATCTTGAGCTCAACCTCGGCAACTCCCTGCCAGCCCCAGTGCTGGAAAAATGGCTCAATAAAGTCAACCAGCGCAGGCTCGTCGGTCGAGCGTCCGAGGGCACAAATACCGCCATCGATTGGCCACTGGCGCAGCTTGTGGCTGGTGAAGTACATGCGTCGCTGACTGTTGGCGTCATACAGAAGCCCCACCGAGCGCATGTGGCTGACAGGACCCGGAATATACTCCTGGATAAAAAAGTCATCCTGGTCCAACTGCTCGAGCGCGGCTTGCAATCGATCGGGGTCGTCGTGCAGTTGCAGTCCCTGGCCACCACCCACATCGGCGCGCGGTTTTACCATGACCTTATGGTCGCCGTGCCGGCGCAGGTAATCGAGGGCCTCATCGGGGCCAAACAACCGGGGGCAGGCTATACCCAATTGCTGGCAGGACGCCAGGGTCTGGTCGTTATAGTAGGCTGCCTGCCAGGCGGGATATTCGGGAACCAGCATCCGGCAGCGGTCCAGAAACTGGACCTTGTTGCGCACAAAGGGCTCGATCTGGTTGCCCGGCAGAACAATATCGATACCTTCGCTGGCAACCAAATCGAGCAATGCATCGGCATAGCCCGGCTGCTTTAGCGCAGGAGTGCGCAGATAGGGTGGCGTATAGCGACTGTGGGCGGCACCGGGAAGACGACGACAGTCTGATCCCAGCACCTCAAACTCCGCAGCCACGGCCCGAATCAGGGCGTTGGAGGCATTGCGAGTCGCCTCGGTAACCAGCACTTTCATTATGGGGTAACCCTGGCCGCAGCTACTTTTTGTAGCTCTTTAACAGGAAAGTATGTTCATAGATATTGAACAGCGAGACGTAGAGCATTTTGACCAGGGTCTCCTGGCGATAGCTCACAGTCAGTTGATTGGAGGGATTGTTGAACAGGTTGATGGTGGCATAGACCTGCTCAAAACCCTGTTCCTGGCCCCAGGGATATACCTGGGTTACCAGGTATGGGCTCAGGCCCCTGCCACGATGCTCCGGCACTACGTAGAGATCGTAAAGGTAGGCCTTGTTGGCCCCGTTGAAAGGGAAACTATAGAGCTTCGAGGTACATTCCTGCAAATTAAACCAGCAGAATCCCACAATTTCCGCGTCCTTGAGAATACCGAAGCACTCCTCTCCAGCATCGAAGCGGCGCGTGACCTCCTCCAGGGTGTTGCCCTTTTTTGGAATGGCCGCCAGCTTGGGAATGCTGGTGCGATCCAACTGCTCGCAGCGATAGCCCCGGGTTTTTTCCGAGGGTGGTGGAAAACTGATCTCGCCCTCGACCTCAAAACAGTAAAGATTGAACGGAAAGATAAATATCCTGAATTTGCTCAACAGATCGAACAACAGGCGGGGCGGGTCGCTGTAGCGAACCTTGTGATAAACATTCTGGAAAAAGTGACTCACGATTCCACCCCGACGCGCGATGATATGCTGCTCTACAGCCACATTGTAGCTTAACCATCAAGCTTTGGGATCATCGGCTGGCACCCCCGCTGGCCGCTTTTGAATCGACAGCTGCATTTGCCCCAGCCAGTTCCCGATTGACATTGTCTTGTTTAACGGGCACATTTTACTAAAAAACCCTGTCAGGTGTTTCAGTCATACTGCGCTAATAACAATGGAGAATCGCATGGAAGACAGCCTCGCTGCCATAAAAACCCTGCAGACATCGATGAATGCCTCCGTACTGGGACAGGAGGCTGCAGTAGAGAGCATCATCGTCAGTCTGCTGTGCAATGGCAACCTGCTGCTGGAGGGCCTGCCGGGCACCGCC
>JAHEGP010000159.1 GCA_024645065.1 Cellvibrionales bacterium
CAGCGAACCGAGCGGCCCGGTTATCAGGGCCAGCATCAGGCCGGCCAGTCCTGCCGATATCATGAATCCGGGGATCATCGATTGCCCCCGATCGATCGTTCTTGGCCCTCGAGATCATGATCATGATCATGGTGATGGGTGTAAACCGCCAGTGCTGAATCCTGGGGTTGGCCAAATAACTCCAAAAAAGCCGGATCTGTACTGACGCTGTCGGGATGACCGTGGCAGCAAACATGCTGATTCAGGCAAACAACGGTGTCAGTCGATGCCATGACCAGGTGCAGGTCGTGGGAGACCATCAGAACACCGCAACCCAGGCGGTCACGCAGACTGACAATCAAGCGGTACAGTCGTGTCTGGCCAGCAACATCCACTCCCTGGACCGGTTCATCGAGAACCAGAAGCTCTGGCCTTGCCAGCAGTGCGCGAGCGAGCAATACCCGCTGCAATTCCCCGCCGCTGACGCTCTGCACCGGTTGATCCAGCAGTCGCTCAATACCCAACTCAGAGCTGACCTCGGCAATAGTGAATCGCGCTTTACGTGCCAGTTTGAGGAACCGAAGCACGGTTAGTGGAAGATGCGGGTCAATGGCGAACTTTTGTGGCATATAGCCAATACGCAGCCCGGGAGCCCGCTCGACACGACCGCTATCGGGCTGTGACAAGCCAAGTAATATCCGGGTGAGAGTGGTTTTGCCGGCGCCATTGGGGCCGATCAAGGTAAGAATTTTTCCTGCCTCGATGCGCAGGTTGATGTTATTGAGTATGGTTTTTCCCTGGCGGCTGTAATTCAGGGAGCTGGCTTCGAGGAGTGTTTTCATGGTTTCCGTTCCTGACACTCGGGGCAAAGGCCTACTACCTCTATGGCGGTATTGTGTACCTCGAATCCGTCGTCACAAGCCAGTGCATCAATGGCGCTGGCGATAGATTCCGCGCTGTTCTCCTCGGTATTCTGGCACTCGGAACAGATAAAGAAGCAGCCTTCGTGCTGATTCGAGGGGTAATCGCAGCCGATAAAGGCATTCAGTGTGGCCAGCCGATGCACCAGGCCCTGTTGCTGCAGGAAGTCCAGGGCCCTGTAGACGGTTGGTGGCGCGATGGCGGCATTGGCGCCCTCCTCTTCCCGGCGCCTCTGGCGCAGCAACTCCATCAGCGCATAAGCACCCAACGGCTTATGGCTGTGCCAGATCAACTCCAGGATGCTGGCGCGCAATGGCGTCAGCCTGACCTGGCGCTGGCGACAGATACCGCGAGCCCGCTCGAGTGCATGCTCGATACAGCGTTGGTGATTATGCTGCTGGAATGCGAGGGGCTTCATGATTGAGCTCGGGCAGGCTGTTGGTGAGTTTGCGCAGGAGGTTGCCGGTCTTGAAATACCTGCGGTGACCGACGCCGATGCAATGTTATAATATTACATTAACTCACGCAGGGCAGCTATGGTGTGGTCCTTCTATCGATTTGGCCCGTTGCTGGCTTTGTGCCTTTCCCTGGGCAGCGCTGTCCAGGCTTCCGATTTGGCGGCGTCGGCCGGAGCGCCGGTCAAGCTGCTGGTTAGCAGCCAACCCCTGGCACTCTTGCTGGGAGAAATACTTCCCCCGTCAGCGGGCTTGCAGCTCGACCTGTTAGTAGCCCCCGGGGCCTCTTTGCATCACCCCAGTCTGCGACCCTCTCAGCGCGCAGCTATCGCGGATGCGCAGCGGGTAATCTGGCTTGGGCCCCGTCTTGAGCCCGGGCTGGCCCGCTATCTGAATGCTGTGCCCGAAGACCGGCTGGTAACTCTCGAAGAGCTGGCGGACATGGAGTTGCTGCAGCTTGGAACAGGCCATGTCGATAGCCATGTGTGGCTAAGCCCCGAAAACGCGATACAGATTGCCAGGGTGGTGCCGGGGCTGATGTCCGATTTGGACATCAGCCTTGCCGGGTTAAACCAGAATATGTCTGACTTTATCAGTGGGTTAGAGGCGGATATGCAGCTCGCAAGCAAGCGCTTCGCGAGCCTGAATGACAACTCGTTTATTGCCGTGCACGACGCTTTTGCTTATCTGCGTGACTACTTTCAACTTGAGCAGCTCGGTGCACTGATCGATGCGAACGATCAGCCTGTCGGCGCCAGGACGCTGTGGGGCATGCAGCAGCGAATTAAGCCGGGTGCAGACATCTGTTTGCTGGACAATGCACGGTACCCGGCCGGCCAGAGCGAGGCCCTTGCGCAGTATGCAGCCTTTCACAAGGTGTCAGTCGATTTGAGCGGGGCTAACTACCAGCCCGGCAAGGGTGCATACCGGCGATATCTCAATAGCATTATCGAAAGCCTGTACCTTTGTTTGCTGGCCAATAGCAATGCCGGCGATCCCTAGCAGCGGTTGAAATTCGCCGAATTTCGACCGCCTGCACCGAAACATGGACGTCTCGGCAAAATAGAAGGCTTTTAAGCTTTTGATTTTGTGAGAAAAGTAAAAACCACGTTGTTTGCTTTTTGTGTTTTGAAAAAGGCAGGAGGCTTTTTTCAACACCCGGCTAGCTCGTCACTCGAGCGCAAGGGTCGAAGCCTGGAGCCGGGGTTACTTGCACCCACCGCTGCAACAAAAAAAGCCGGCATAAATGCCGGCTAAGCTAGGGGGTGACCTGGATGCTGAATCAGAGGCTTTTATCGATGTCTGGTGTCAGCTCCTGATATCTACAGTCTACCCAAAGCTGCTAACACTGCATGCCCGGTCTTGCTGATTTGCGAACTGGTAAGCAAAACCTTTTCCTTGCATTCTTTGTTCCAAATAGATTAATCGTTATAGATCAATTTGATAGGAAGCTCTTTTCAAGCAGATTGCTTTGCAACTGATTTTGGCATCCCGGCGTGCTGTCTCCCCAGGGCTGCTGATGTGGTGTTGCGGGAGCAGGCGTCCCCTGCCATTGAGCGTGAGAGTCGCAGCAGCAGGGGGCGCGACTCCATCGCTCCGGGTATATGTGATACTTTAGCGCCCTCGCGCCGCTACCCAAGAATGTGGCTCCCCTCCAGTTTCGAGAGAAAACAATGACCGCAAACCAACAAAAGCCGCTAGTTCTGGTCGATGGTTCATCCTATCTTTACCGGGCATTCCACGCGTTGCCCAGCCTTGCCACCTCGACCGGCCAGCCCACCGGTGCGGTGAAGGGGGTCATATCGATGTTGCGGCGCTTGCAGCAGGATTATCCCGAGGGGCAGTTAGCCGTAATATTCGATGCCAAGGGCAAGACGTTCCGGGATGATATTTTTGCCAGCTACAAGGCACAGCGTCCCCCCATGCCCGACGAATTGCGGCAGCAGGTCGAGCCGATTCACAAGATTATCAAGGCATTGGGCATACCCCTGATCGTCCAATCGGGTGTCGAGGCGGACGATGTCATTGGCACGCTGGCCCGGCAGGCGGCTGGTGAGGGCCGCTCGGTGATCGTTTCCACCGGTGACAAGGACATGGCACAGTTGGTCAATCCGCGAGTCACGCTGGTGAATACCATGACCCAAACCGTGCTTGACGAAGCGGGAGTGCTTGAAAAATTTTCCATCCCGCCTCAATTGATTATCGATCTGCTGGCCCTCATGGGAGACAAGGTTGACAATATTCCCGGGGTTCCTGGTGTCGGCGAGAAGACTGCGCTGGCCTTGCTGCAGAACATTGGTGGCGTAGAGGCTCTTTACAGCAATCTCGATCGGATAGCAGAGCTGGATATTCGCGGTGCCCGCACTTTGGCAGACAAATTGCGCAGGGAGGAGGGCAATGCGCGCATGTCCTATCAGCTGGCCACGATAAAGACTGACGTCGAACTTGGCTTTGCAGCGAGCGATCTGCTGCAGTCGGAACCTGACCTCGAACAATTGGCTGCGCTTTACCGGGCGTTGGAGTTCAAAAGCTGGCTGGCGGAATTGCTGGAGTCGGGCGAAGCGGACTCCAGCCCGGGGGTGGCGTCCGCTGCTGCCCCCGACTACGAGACTGTGCTCGATCTGGCCAGTCTTGAGGTTTGGCTGGGCAAGCTTGAGTCGGCACCTTTTTTTGCCTTTGATACTGAAACCACCAGCCTCGATTACATGGCAGCCGAGTTGGTAGGCGTTTCATTTTCGGTGGCGGCAGGTCAGGGTGCGTACGTTCCGATCAGGCACCGCTATGAAGGTGCGCCGCAGCAACTGGCGCCTGAGCTGGTGCTGGAGCGCCTGAAACCCTTGCTGGAGGATCCGGCGCACCCCAAGGTGGGGCAAAACCTGAAGTACGATATGAGCGTGCTGGCTCGCTACTCAATCGAATTGCGGGGTATTTTGAGCGATACCATGCTGGAGTCCTACGTACTGGATTCAACCGCTACCCGACATGATATGGATAGCCTGGCGTTGAAGTATCTTGGCCTGAAAACCACGAGCTTTGAAGATGTGGCGGGTAAAGGGGCGAAACAGTTGTCCTTCGACCAGGTTGCATTGGAGCAGGCTGGGCCGTACGCGGCGCAAGATGCTGATATCAGCCTGCGACTGCATCAGCTGCTGGGTCCCAGGTTGTCAGCTGAGCCGGACTTGCTGCGTGTGCTGGAGGAGCTGGAATTGCCACTGGTTTCCGTTTTATCGCGAATTGAGCGCAACGGAACTCTGGTAAGTAAAGACTTACTATTGTCACAAAGTCTAGAAATTGGTCAGCAATTGCAGTTACTCGAGCGACAGGCCCATGAGCTGGCCGGCGAGGAGTTTAATCTGGGGTCGCCCAAGCAACTGGCTGCAATACTGTTCGACAAGCTTGGGCTGCCGGTTATCAAAAAAACCCAGAAAGGTTCACCGTCAACGGCGGAAGAAGTGCTCCAGGAGCTGGCGCTTGATTATCCATTGCCGCGCGTCATCACCGAGTATCGTGGCCTGGCCAAACTGAAATCCACGTATACCGACAAGCTGCCATTGATGATCAATACCCGCACCGGTCGTATCCACACATCCTATCACCAGGCAGTGACGGCCACCGGGCGACTATCCTCTGCCAACCCAAACCTGCAAAACATACCGGTGCGCAGTGAGCAGGGGAGGCGTATTCGGCAGGCTTTTATCGCTCCACCCGGGCATCGTATTGTGGCGGCGGATTACTCACAAATCGAGCTGCGCATCATGGCTCACCTTTCCGCAGACGAAGGGCTTTGCGATGCATTTGCCCAGGGGCTTGATATTCACCGGGCGACGGCGGCTGAAGTTTTTGGCGAACCGCTGGATCAGGTTTCCAGTGAACAGCGCCGCAGCGCCAAAGCCATTAACTTCGGCTTGATTTACGGCATGTCGGCCTTTGGGTTGGCGCGGCAACTGAATGTCGGTCGCAACCAGGCACAGGAGTACATCGATTTGTACTTTGAGCGCTATCCCGGTGTAAAACGCTATATGGATGCGACCCGGGAGCTGGCGCGGGAACAGGGCTACGTTCAGACCCTGTTCGGCCGACGCCTTTACCTGCCTGAAATCAACTCACGTAATGGTATGCGGCGCCAGGCTGCGGAGCGGGCCGCGATCAATGCGCCCATGCAAGGTAGCGCCGCCGACATTATCAAGCGTGCGATGATCGAGCTCGATGGCTGGCTACTGACCAGCGGCCTGGCTGCCAAAATGATCATGCAGGTACATGATGAGCTGGTGTTCGAAGTTGCTGCTGCGTTGGTCGACGAGACGCTGTCTCAAGTGCAGGCGATGATGTCCCAGGCAGCGGAATTGAAGGTGCCGTTGATAGTGGATGTGGGGGTAGGGGACAATTGGGAGCAGGCGCACTAATTATTTTTGCACCTACCGGAACTTATCTCTCGCAGGCCAGTCCTATTCCTTGTGTGCTCACTAGTGCCCACTCCAAGAGGCACTAGACCTGTCCCCGCTGCCAACCCCTGGGCCGCGGGGATTTTTTTGCCCGCTATTTGCCAGCAAGCGCCTGACTTTGGCCGGAGATAAGCACAACCTCCAGCAGCTCAAGGAGTCTATCGGCCAGTGGTGTGACCCCGGTTGCCTTGAGTGCGGAGAAAGTCTGTACCGATACGTTCTGCTGGCGTTTCGCTAGCGCATGCTTGACCAGATCAAGTTGCTTACCCTGTGCCATTTTTTTCAGCTTGTCCGCCTTGCTAAGCAAGATGTGTACCGGCATTTCACAGGCAGAAGCCCAATCCAGCATCATACAATCGAAATCGGATAGCGGGTGTCGAATATCCATGACCAACACCAGGCCGCGCAGCGATTGGCGCTGGCGCAGATACTGGTCGATCAGCTTTTGCCACTGTTCCTTGACAGAGTCGGGTACCCTGGCGAAGCCGTAGCCTGGAAGGTCCACCAGGCGTATCCCCGGTTCCAGTTCAAAAAAATTGAGCAGCTGGGTGCGACCGGGCGTCTTGCTCGTGCGCGCCAGCCTGCTGTTGCGGGTGAGAGCATTCAGCGCGCTGGATTTACCTGCGTTGGAGCGACCTGCAAAGGCAATTTCTGCGCCTGTATCTCCCGGGCATTGTTTCAGACTGGCAGCGCTGGTCGCGTAGACGGCCTTTTCAAAGTAGCTTGCCGGTGGCGGATTGCTCATTGTTTTCGGTTCTCAGAAGAATGCAATTAGTCAGTTTCCGTTGTTACCCATCTTGTATATAATGCAAGTCCTTGGCTTTGGCCAAGCATAACACGGGGCGTTAGTAAGCTTTCCCCGATCATTCAAATAACCCTGGGGGTTACTATGAAAAAGTTCGCTCTTATCGCTGCTATCGCAGCCCTTGCATCACCAGCCATGGCAGCCGACGATGCATTGATGGAAAAATACAACAAGTCGTGCGCTGCCTGTCATGCTACCGGTGCAGCGGGTGCTCCAAAAACCGGCGATGCTGAGGCCTGGGCGCCGCGCCTGGAAAAAGGCATGGACACACTGGTAGCGAGCGTCACCGATGGCCTCAACGCGATGCCACCCAAGGGCATGTGTTTTGACTGTAGCGCCGAAGATTACGCAGCACTGATTGATTACATGGTTGCGGCGCAGTAAATTCATTTTTATACGAAAGAAGTGCTTATGAAACGTGTAATATTGCTCGCCACTTTGCTGTGCGGAGGGTCCCCTTTGGCTTTGGCTTCCGGGGATGCCGCCGCCGGCAAAACCTTGACGGCCGCATGCGCTGCCTGCCATGGTCAGGACGGTAACAGTGCAGTAGGGGCTTTCCCCAAGCTGGCTGGGCAAAACCAGAAATACCTGGTCAAGCAGCTTCAGGACATCAAGTCCGGGTTACGGCCGGTGCCGCAAATGGCCGGGCAGACCGACAACATGTCTGAAGAAGACATGCAAAATATTGCAGCGTTTTATGAAGCTCAGACAACCACAGTAGGTCAGGCCAAGGTCGATCTGGTGGAACTCGGCGAGCGTATCTACCGGGCGGGCATTGGCGATAAGGGCGTCCCCGCCTGTACCGCGTGTCATTCGCCAACGGGCCAGGGTAATGGCCCTGCGGGGTTCCCGGCTCTGGGTGGGCAGCATGCTGAGTATATCGCGGCGCAACTCAAAGCGTTTCGCACCGGCGCTGATCAGCCCGACAAGGGACGGGTTAATGACGGGGAGTCGCGGATGATGCGCAGCTCGGCGGCTTTGCTCAGTGATCTTGAAATCGAAGCGGTGTCTTCCTA
>JAHEGP010000160.1 GCA_024645065.1 Cellvibrionales bacterium
AGCCAAAAGTAGCGAAGTTGTTTTCATAGCAAAATAGCCTTCAGGAACTGGTTAGTTGCATTTATTGTAGGTAGCAAAATTAAAAACTGCAGCTCGCCTGCTGATTTACCATGACTCGCTCGCACTCCAAATGCCAAACTCGTCAAATTGGACAATGACTGCAGCTGGTGACATGGGGCCAGCACAAGGACCCCGCACCAAAGCAGGGCATGATTTCTGGCGCTGATTTAGCGGGTTTTGTAATCAAATGGTTGTTTGATTGAGGTCAATAAGGGAGTATTGGCTAATGGTAGTTTTCGATCATGCGGGCATAATGCCGTCATCAAAATAACGTGGACATAGGGTAAGGAGATGTTATGGCCAAGCGGGTGTATTTGTTCAACGAAGGTAGCAAGGACGATCGCGACCTTCTCGGAGGCAAGGGCGCCAATCTTTGCGAGATGACGTCACTGGGTCTTCCGGTTCCCTACGGTTTCATTATCACTACCAGCACCTGCAGGGAGTTTTTCCAGTCGGGCAACCGGCTTCCATCCCTGCTGGAACAGGAATACCGGGTAGCCCTTGACCTGGTCGAGAAAAAGATGGGCGCGCGTTTTGGCGACCCGGAGAACCCCTTGCTGTTCTCGGTGCGCTCCGGTGCCCCGGTGTCGATGCCGGGCATGATGAACACCATTCTCAACCTCGGCCTCAATGATGAGATTACCGAGGGGCTGGCCAGGAAGACCGGCAATCCCCGATTTGCCTACGACTCTTATCGTCGCTTTATCCAGATGTTTGCCGACGTGGTGATGAATGTTGACGGTGAGAAATTCGAGCACGAGATCAGCAAGTATAAAACCGAACACAATAAAAAAGACGACACCGACATGACCGCCGAGGACTGGCAGGCGATTATCGCCATATACAAAACCCTGGTCGACTTTCCGGAGGACCCTTTTGAGCAGCTCAAGCGGTCGGTCGAAGCGGTTTTTATGTCCTGGCATACGCCCCGTGCCATCGTTTACCGCGAAATGAGTAATATCCCCGACAGCCTTGGCACTGCGGTATGCGTCCAGTCTATGGTGTTCGGCAATTATGGGGATGACTCCGGCTCCGGCGTAGCTTTTACCCGCAACCCCGCCACCGGTGAACACCTGTTTTTTGGTGAGTATCTATTCAATGCCGCCGGCGAAGATGTGGTAGCAGGGATTCGCACCCCCCTGCCGGTATCAGCCTTGCAGGAACGCATGCCCGACATTTATGACCAGTTGTTCAAAACCCAGTCAATGCTCGAAAAGCACTACCGCGATATGCAGGATATCGAGTTTACGGTGCAGGAAGGCAAGTTTTACATGTTGCAAACCCGCAGTGGCAAACGCACCGGGCGCGCATCGGTCAAAATTGCTGTCGATATGGTCGAGGAAGGCCTGATCACCGAGAGCGAGGCCTTGATGCGGGTTTCCACCGATCACGTCGAAGCCTTCTTGCATCCGATGGTCGACCCCACCAAGAAAAAGGACATCGTCGCCAAGGGACTCCCGGCAAGTCCCGGTGGCGCCACCGGCGAAGTGGTGTTTTCTGCGGATGAAGCCGAGTCGGTGGCCGCCACCGGCAAGAGCGTGATTCTGGTCCGGCGTGAAACCACTCCCGAGGACATCCATGGCATGCGGGTGGCTGCCGGCATCCTGACCGAGTTGGGCGGTATGACATCCCATGCCGCGGTCGTGGCCAGGGGTATCGGCGTATGCGCGATAACCGGCTGTGATGCGCTCAATGTCGATACCGGCGCTGGAGAGGCTACCACCTCTGACGGCCAGGTCATCAAGCGCGGCGATATCATTACCCTGGATGGTACCTCAGGGGAAGTCATGCTCGGTGATATCCCCAAGACCGAGGCCAGCTCCAGCGACGACTTCCAGACCCTGCTACTTTGGGCCGATAAATACCGCAGACTGCGCGTGCGCGCCAATGCCGAAACCCCCGAGGACGCAGCCAAGGCGCGAGAACTGGGCGCCGAGGGTATTGGGCTGTGCCGTACCGAACACATGTTTTTTGCCGCAGACCGCATCGATGTGATGCGCGCGATGATCCTGTCTGAAAACCGGGAGGAGCGCCAGATCCACCTCGATCAACTGTTGCGCTTCCAGCATGACGATATGCTGGAACTGTTCAAGGTGATGGACGGCCTGCCGGTGACCATTCGTTTACTCGATCCCCCACTGCACGAATTCCTTCCCCAGAATGAAGCCGACATCCAGGCGCTGGCAGAGCGAATTGACAAACCGGCAGACACGATTCGCGACATCATAGAACGGATGGAGGAAATTAACCCCATGCTGGGTTTCCGCGGTTGTCGCCTGTCGGTGGTGCACCCGGAAATCACCGAAATGCAGGTTAGGGCCATCATCAGCGCCGCTGCGGATGCCACCGAGCAAGGGTTCAAGCCGTTGCCGGAAATCATGATTCCCCTGGTCATCAATGTCCGCGAGATACGCCTGATAACCCACATCATCGACAAGGTCATTCGTGAGATACTCGGGAAAAAGGCGCTTTCCATTCCTTATAAAATCGGCACCATGATGGAAACCCCCCGCGCGACACTGGGCGCGCACCGGCTGGCTCCCGAGGTGGAATTCATGAGCTTCGGTACCAACGACCTGACGCAAATGACCTATGGGTTTTCCCGCGACGATGCCGGAAAATTCATTCCACGCTACCTCGAGAAGAAACTGATCGACGCCGACCCCTTTGTCACCCTCGACCAACGGGCCGTCGGAAGGCTGATGGAAATGGCCGTCAGCGAAAGTCGCGCGGTGAAGAAAGGGATCAAGTACGGTATTTGTGGCGAGCACGGTGGTGATCCACGCTCGATCAAGTTCTGCCACGAACTCGGTCTGGATTACGTCTCCTGCAGTCCGTTCCGGATTCCTATTGCACGCATTGCCGCGGCACAGGCCAAGGTTGGGGAAGAAACCCACGGCTGATCGGCACAATACTGCCCGCGGTCTTGCCGCAGCCCGGTCCACCCCGAATCCATTGCGATCCGGTGTGTTCCAGGGTGTAAACGATGGCGCGTGCTTTTGACGAAATCAAAAGACGGCAACCAAATGGTGCTGCTGCGCGTGGGGCCGCCATGTTGACCGCTTGAACTGGCCCGATACCGGGGTCAGCCCAATACGTACTCGCCAGGTGCATCGCGAAGCGCCTTGATCCCTTTTCTTGGTGCTCCCATGGCGGGCGGTTTGACCTGGGTCGAACTGTGCTGGTCCAGCCATTCGTTCCATACCGGCCACCAGGAACCTTTTTGCACCGGGGTATTGTCGATCCAGCTTTGCGGGTCGATATACTTTTCCCCTGCCTTGCGGGTCGCCATCTGGTAGGTCCTGCGCGGATGGCTGGGCCCGCTGATAATGCCGGCATTGTGGCCGCCGCTGGTCAACATGAAGGTGACTTCGCCGGAATTCAGGCGATTGACCTTGTATACGGATTGCCACGGCGCGACGTGGTCGGTATTGGTACCCACCACAAAAAACGGCACTTCGATGTCACTGACCGCTATCGGCAGGCCGTCGACGATAAACCGATTTTCGGCGAGGTCGTTGTCCATGTACAAGGTCCGCAGATACTCGCTATGCATACAGTACGGCATGCGAGTGCCATCGGCATTCCAGGCCATCAGGTCATTCATGCTGCTTTCTTTACCCAGCCAGTAACGATCTACCTTGGGGGTATGAATCAGGTCGGTGGCGCGCAGGGCTGCAAAGGCTCCTCCCATGTTTTCCAGGCCGAGATAGCCCTGTTTCCACATCAGGTTCTTCAGGAATGTGTAGATGCTCTCGCTGAGGAAGGTGCGGATCTCACCGGCCTCGCTGAAGTCCGCCTGGGCTGCGAATATGGAAATGCTGTTGAGGCGGTCATCGTTATCACGCGCCATCAATGCGGCGGCGATATACAACAGGGTGCCCCCGATACAATAGCCCACTGAATTAACCTTTTGCCCGGGGACAACAGTGCCGATGACGTCCAGCGCCTGCATCAGACCGAGCTTGAGGTAGTCTTCCATGGTGATTTCCCGATCCTCCGCCGAGGGGTTCTTCCAGGAAATGATGAACACGGTTTTTCCCTGATCCACCAGATACTTGACCATCGAGTTTTTTGGCGATAAATCAAGAATGTAGTATTTCATGATCCATGCCGGCACGATAAACACCGGCTCGGCACAGACTGTAGCGGTGCTTGGCTCGTACTGAATGAGCTCCATCAGGCTGTTTTGGAAAATCACCTTGCCAGGTGTTATTCCCACGGTTTCGCCAACCTTGAAATTTTCCCTTCCCGCCACTGGCTTGCTGGTGGTCTTACGCAGCTTGTCGTCAATATAATTGCTCAAGCCTCGCTTGAGGTTGGAGCCGCGCTCCCTGATGGTGGTGGATATGATTTCGGGATTGGACAACGGAAAGTTCGCCGGCGATATGGTCTCGAGTATTTGCTCCGCCATAAAACTCACGAGGCGCTCGTGATCCTTGTTCAACCCTTCTATCCCGGTGGTTGCCTCTTGCCACCATTCCTTGCTGACCAGGTAGCTTTGGGCAAAAACATTGAAGGGCCAGCGTTTCCAGCCGTCAGCCTGCATCTGTCTTGCGGCGAGCCTGGAGGGTTTTGCCGCATCCGGATTCACCATGGAGCGGAAATTGTAGAGTCCCAGTTGCAGCTGTTTGCGAACCAGGCTTTGCCCCAGTATCGCGAGCTTGCCGGGTGAAATTGCCAAATGCCCGAGCCAATCGATATAAGCGTTGACCAGTTCAAGCGGGGACATCCCCCTGGTTGCTCGTGCCAAAAAAGCCTTGAACTCGCGATTCATGATCTCTGCACGATGCTCGCCCAACACTTCGAAATCAGCCAGGAACTCATTGATTGAATCCCCCAGGCTGGGATTTTTCTCTTCTTTTACGGTTGCGTCCATTTTCTCTCCTATTGCGCTCTAGTGCTGAAAAGCGCCCCGGGGCTCACCTGGGAAGGTGAGTGCCCGGGACCGGTGTCAATAGGTGTTACAGTCGCTCGAATACGGCTGCAATGCCCTGGCCTCCGCCGATGCACATGCTGACCAACGCGTAACGCCCTCCTGTCCGCTGCAGCTCGTAAAGGGCTTTAACGGTGATGATGCAGCCGGTCGCGCCGATGGGGTGACCCAGCGAAATGCCACTACCATTGGGATTGACCTTGTCGGCCGGCAGGTCCAGGTCGCGCACCACCGCGAGGGCCTGGGCGGCGAAGGCCTCGTTGAGCTCGATGACATCGAAGTCAGCAATGCTCAAACCGGTTCTTTCCAGTACATTGCGAATCGCCGGGACAGGCCCAATGCCCATAAACTTGGGATCAACACCCGCAAAGGCGTAATCGACCATCCGAGCCATCGGCTTCAGGCCACGGCTCTCGGCAGTCTCTCGCGCCATCAACACGACCGCTGCCGCCGCGTCGTTCAGGCCTGAAGCGTTGCCTGCGGTGACACTGCCCGCTTTATCGAACGCCGGGCGCAGTTTCGCCATGCCTT
This sequence comes from Cellvibrionales bacterium, assembly GCA_024645065.1. Lineage (GTDB taxonomy): Bacteria > Pseudomonadota > Gammaproteobacteria > Pseudomonadales > JAHEGP01 > JAHEGP01. The sequence continues at coordinate 5,528 of JAHEGP010000160.1, forward strand.
CCAGGCTGGCATCTCCACGCACATGCTCGTCGGTATCGAACTGTACCGGGTTGCGCCGCACCATGATTTCCACTGGCAGAATCTGGTCCTTGAAATAACCAGCCTCCGCGGCCCTGGCCGCTCGATGGTGACTTTCAACGGCGAGTGCGTCCTGGTCTTCCCGGCTGATGCCCCACTTGTTGGCAACGTTTTCCGCGGTGATGCCCATGTGGGTGCCTTCGAAGGGATCAGACAGAGCGCCGACCATGGCATCGATAGCCTGGGCGTTGCCCATGCGCTGGCCAAAGCGCTGCGTGGGCAGCCAATACTGGCTGCGACTCATGGACTCGGCGCCCCCCGCGACGGCGGCATCACAATCGCCCAGCTGAATCAATTGCATGGCCGATACAATGGCCTGCATGCCGCTTCCACATAAACGATTGACTGTAAGAGCCGGCGTGTCGTGGGGCAATCCAGCATTGACAGCCGCTACCCGGGACAAGTACATATCACGTGGCTCGGTATGAATCACGTTGCCAAAAACCGAATGGCCGATATCCTCGGGCTTTACGCCTGCACGCTTGACCGATTCTGCCACCACCTTGGCTGCCAGATCGCAGGGCGGAATGTCCTTGAGGCTGCCGCCGTAATCGCCAATGGCAGTCCGGACTCCACTAAGTACCACTATTTCACGCTTGTCAGTCATTCCATTTTCCTCCAGAGGGTTTGGCGTTGCACTGCCGTCGGCCGACTGCCCGGGACAGCGCGCTACCTGAATGTTCAACTACCATGACGATAAGAGCCCGCAAGGCCATAAACTCGTCTGGCACAACCATACTGCTATAACATGCCTGTTATAAAACAGGCCCGGCAATGAAAGCCCGGGCATCAATACATGTGGTGACCGCCGTTAATTGAAAGCGTTGACCCGGTGATAAAGTCGGCTTTTTCCGACACCAGGAACACCACCGCCCGGGCGATATCCTCGGCTTTGCCCAATCGGCCAACGGGTATTTGTGCGATGATTTTTTCCAAAACCTTTTCGGGTACTGCGCTGACCATATCGGTGTCGACATAGCCCGGAGCGACGGCATTGACCGTGATGCCGTGGCGCGCGCCCTCCAGAGCGAGAGCCTTGGTAAAACCATGAATCCCCGATTTAGCAGCTGCGTAGTTAACCTGACCGTACTGACCCGCCTGGCCATTGAGCGAGCCGATATTCACGATGCGACCAAACTTCTGATTACGCATATCGTTGTATAACAGGTGTGCGGTGTTATAGCAGCCACCCAGGTTGGTATCGAGTACCGCTTTCCAGTCCTCCGGCTCCATTCTCTGCAGAGTACCATCGCGCGTGATTCCCGCATTGTTAACCAGAATATCGATCGGCCCGCCGAGGGCCTTGCGCACCTCGTCGATACCCTCAGCCGTAGCCTGGTAGTTTGAGACGTCGAATTTAAAGGCAGGAATGCCGGAGCGCTCGGTAAATGCCTTTGCCCGCTCGTCGTTGCCGGCATAGTTGGCGGCCACGTTACAGCCAGCCTCCTTCAAGGCAATGGAAATTGCCTCGCCAATACCGCGCGTCCCGCCGGTCACTAATGCTCTGTGTGTCATAGTGCAAATCCTCCTGGGTTTTATGTTTTGATCAGGGTGCCATTTTTGGACACCGGTCGACACGCGGAGCTAGTTACTCCTGGCCGACCGGGCGAGCTTTGCTTACTTCCTTGCCAAACCAACAGCGTCCCAATTTTCTTCTTAGATGAGTCGAGATGCCAAACAACCTTCCAACGCACAACGGTAAAACTTACCAGCCGCAACAATCCACGGATTAAATGCTACCAAGCATTGAATCCGGATTCGCCAGCGAAATTGTGGCCGCGTTGTCGAGCGAGCCAATATTATAAAGAGAATTACCTGTGAATCCCACGATTACCATACCCGACCTTGATCTATGCCAATGTGATGCCACAGTCATTGGCGGTCAATTCGTGATCAACCGCCCCTTATCGAA